>DATMHD010000090.1:0-3086 GCA_035555075.1 Sphingomicrobium sp.
CCCGCAGCGACGGCGCCAACGTCGGCAAGACGCACCATCCATGGCCCAAAAGCGAGCGCGACATTACCGATGAGCAATGCTGGGAAGGCGAGGCGGTGGGTGTTGCGGGCATTTGGCACGGGCAGCCGATTAGGGTCTTGAGCGTCGCGAAGAAAGCGCCAACCAGAGCTCGACTCGATAAATTGTACTTATCGCTCCCAATGCAGATCCGAACTTGATCGGGTGGGCCCGAAAACTATCTGCCGTCCTGCTTTTGGGGGCCTGTTTGCGAAGTGGAATTTACGATGTCCAGTTTGTTCGACCCGCTTGCGATGGGTTCGCTCGAACTTCCCAACCGTATCGTCATGGCGCCTCTCACGAGGGCAAGGTCAGGCCGCGACGCCGTGCCCAATGAGCTGATGGCGACCTATAATGCGCAGCGCGCAAGCGCCGGCCTGATCATCTCGGAGGCGACCGGGATCAGCCGCGAGGGCCTCGGCTGGCCGAATGCGCCAGGACTTTGGCACGAGGCCCAGGTGGATGGCTGGAAATGCGTGACCCGGGCCGTCCATCGTGAGGGCGGGCGGATTGTCGCGCAATTATGGCACATGGGCCGGTTGGTGCACCCGAGCGTCAGCGGCCTCGAGCCAATTTCATCGTCAAAGCTCACGGCACCGGATTATGCCCATACCTATGAAGGCAAGAGGCCGTATGTCGAGCCGCGCGAAGCAGGCGAACAGGACATCCAGCGGATCGTCCGCGCTTATGCGGCCGCAGCGCGCAATGCGCTTCATGCCGGATTCGACGGCGTCCAGATCCATGGCGCCAACGGATACCTTGTCGACCAATTCCTAAGGGACGGGGCGAACCTTCGAACAGATGGCTACGGTGGCCCGATCGAAAACCGCATCCGGTTCATGAGCGAGGTGCTCGAAGCGGTGGGGGAAGAAGTGGGGATGGATCGCGTCGGTATCCGGTTCTCGCCGAACATTCGGTCCCAAGGTGTCGACGACAGCAACCCCGTTGCCCTCTTCAAGGCGGTCGCCGTGCGGCTTGAGGAATTGAAGGTACCGTGGGTCGAGCTTCGCGAGCCTCGCTTCGAGACCAGCGCGGGCGTGATCCCGACCGCACCGGTCAGTCCAGCCATGCGCGAGCATTATTCGGGACGAATCCTCATCAATGCGGACAGCAACTGGTGCGATGCGCTTCGAGCAACAGTCGATGGCATCGCCGACGGCGTCAGCATCGGCAGGTTGTTCATCGCGAACCCGGACTTGGTGAAGCGCATCGCGCTTGGTGCGCCCCTGAACGACGGCGACAGCACTACCTATTACGCCGGAGGTGCGGAAGGTTACGTCGATTATGCGACCCTCGAGGGCGCCAGGGCGGCCTAGGGGGCGTATCTCTCGCGAAGTTCGAAGAGAGCGAGTGCGGCCTTCGCGGCGGCACCTCCCTTGTCCAGCCGCCCCGGATCGCAACGGGCAATGGCTTGCGCTTCGTCCTCAACGGTGAGGACGCCGTTCCCCACTGCATAACCCTGAAGCGTGAGGTCCATGATGCCCCGCGCGCTTTCGTTCGACACGACCTCGAAATGGTACGTCTCGCCGCGGATGACGACGCCGAGTCCCACGAATGCGCAGTACCGGCCGCTCCGGGCCGCAAGAGCAATTGCTCCCGGAATTTCAAGTGCCCCGGGGATTGTCAGTGTCTCATGCTTGTGGCCGGCGGCCTCTATGGCAGCCCGGGCGCCTGCAAGGAGAAGATCGTTGAGGTGCGGATAGAAGCGCGCCTCGACGATGAGCATCGTCGCCATCAGGAGTGCCCCTCGATCCGCCGCTCCTCGATGATGGCAAGACCGTAACCGGACAAGCCGACCGGCGCATGGTGTGTATTGGTGAGCAGGACCATGTCGTGAATGCCAAGGGCCGCAAGGATCTGCGCTCCTGTACCGTAACCCCGGACGGCATCTCCGCCTTCCGCCGGCTTGCCCGCGCGTAGATCAATCGATCGCGAAAGCGAGCCCGGCGCCGCAGCATGAAGCGTGACGACCACCCCGGAGCCCTCCTCTTCAATCATCCTCATCGATGCCTGAAGTACCCCGGAACGTGGGCAGGATTCGCCAATCACGTCGGCGAAAAGATCAAGGCTGTGCATCCGCACGAGCACGGGTTCGCGGGGGTCGATGGTGCCATGGACGAGCGCGAGCTGCTCCTCGCCGCTGGCCTTGTCGCGGAAGACCTGCGCCTGCCAGGGAGCGCCGCTGCCCGCGGTGAAGTTGGCGACCGCAACCTTCTCCACCAAGTGGTCCTTTTTCAGGCGGTAGGCGATGAGATCGCGGATCGTTCCGATCTTGAGCCCGTGCGTCCGGGCGAACTCCATGAGATCGTCGAGACGAGCCATGGTGCCGTCCTCGCGCATGATCTCGCAGATCACGCCGCTCGAGTTGAGGCCTGCCAGCCGGGAGACATCCACGGCAGCTTCGGTGTGACCGGCACGCACCAATACGCCGCCCGGCTTGGCAATCAGCGGGAAGACGTGCCCGGGGGATACGATGGCATCCGGGCCATAAGTTGCATCTATCGCTACCGCGATCGTTCGCGCGCGATCAGCAGCGCTTATTCCCGTTGTTATGCCTTCCCTTGCCTCGATCGAGACGGTGAATGCGGTCTCGTTGCGACTGCGGTTGGTTCGGGTCATCGGTTCGAGCCCGAGCTGGTCGGCACGCTCCTTGGTCATTGCAAGGCAGATCAGCCCGCGGCCGTGGCGGGCCATAAAATTGACCGCCTCGGGAGTCGCCATCTGCGCGGGAACCACGAGGTCGCCTTCGTTTTCACGGCTTTCGTCGTCGACGAGGATGAACATGCGCCCGTTGCGCGCTTCATCGATAATCGCCTCGGCGCCGACCAGGACATCGGTCGTCCCGCGCTGGATGAGCTTTTCCAGCCGCTTCAGCGTATCGGCGGTCGGATTCCAGTCGGGCGCGCCCAATTTGCGAAGGCTGTTGGGGTGAAGGCCCGCCGCACGCGCAAGGGCCGCGCGGCTGACTTCGCCGGTGTCGATGATCGCGGTGAGGCGGTCGATGAGAGTTGTGCTCATTCGCGCCCCTT
>DATMHD010000091.1:0-7384 GCA_035555075.1 Sphingomicrobium sp.
TGGGGACTTTGCCCTTCGGCAAGTTCGGACCAGCGCTCGCGCTGGTGTGCCCAGTCGGTTTCGCGGAAGCGGCGGTAGCCTTGGATCAGCTGCGAGAGATATGGCATGGGCCCCGCTAACCGCAGCAGGGCGGGGGTGGCAAGCTTCCCTGGCAGTCGCTATCTGCGCTCCCATGAATGCACCCGCCGCAGTTCCGCCAAGGCAGCGCAAACCCGATTGGATCCGGGTCAAGGCTCCCGTCAGCGAAGGCTATCACGCAACGCGCAGGCTGATGCGCGATCTCAACCTTGCAACAGTCTGTGAGGAAGCGGCCTGCCCGAACATCGGGGAGTGCTGGACCAAGAAGCATGCGACCGTGATGATCCTTGGCGATACGTGCACGAGGGCCTGCGCCTTCTGCAACGTCAAGACGGGCATGCCCCGTGCCGTGGATCCCCTCGAGCCGGAGCATGTCGCGACTGCTGCAGCAGAACTTGGCCTCGAGCATATCGTCATCACTTCGGTGGACCGCGATGACCTGCCGGACGGCGGTGCACGGCAGTTCGTGAAGGTCATCGAGGCGCTCCGGAAGCGGACGCCCTCGACGACGATCGAGATTCTGACCCCCGACTTTCGCAACAAGAGCGAGGCGGCGGTCGAGGAGATCGTCGCCGCCGGTCCCGACGTCTACAATCACAATCTGGAGACCGTTCCGAGGCTGTATCCGACGATCCGTCCGGGAGCGCGTTATTATGCCTCGCTAAGGCTCCTCGAGAGCGTCAAGCGCAAGGCGCCGCACATCTTCACAAAATCCGGGGTCATGGTGGGACTTGGCGAGCAGCGCCTCGAGGTTCACCAGGTCATGGATGATATGCGTTCCGCGGGCGTCGATTTCCTGACCATGGGCCAGTATCTTCAGCCGACGCCCCGGCATGCGAAAGTCGACGAGTTCGTCAGCCCGAAAGCCTTTGATGCCTATGCCGCAATCGCGCGTGCCAAGGGTTTTCTTCTTGTTGCCGCATCGCCGCTGACGCGGTCGAGTTATCACGCGGGAGACGACTTCAAGAAGATGCAGTCGGCACGCCTTGCCCAGCTGGAGCGTTCGAACGGCTGATGCCGCGCCATAGCGAGACGAAGCACCTCCCGTATACGCCCGAGCAACTGTTCGACCTTGTCGCGGACGTTGGTCGATATGACGAATTCCTGCCCTGGGTCGTTGCAGTCCGGATCAAGTCGTCAAGCGAGTCGGAAACGGTCGCGGATCTCGTCGTCGGCTTCAACGCCTTCAAGGAGCGCTTCACCAGCCGCGTCGTGAAGGAACGACCCAGCCACATCTGCGTCGACTATGTCGACGGCCCTCTCAAATATCTGCACAATGAGTGGAAGTTCGACCCCGCTCCGGGCGGTGGCACCATCGTCGGTTTCTCGGTTGATTTCGCCTTCAAGTCGCGACTTTTTGAAACGCTCGCAGGGGCGATGTTCGATCGAGCCCTCAGGCGCATGACGAGCGCCTTCGAGCAGCGCGCGGCAGCGCTCTACGGGATCAGCAAGTCGAGCGCGCAGAGCGCTGCCTGAAGGCGCACTCCCGAACGCGTCGTTTCGTCGAAGAATTTCTGGTCCGCGACGATCTTTGCCGGGTCCGCGTCGCGCTCGGCGCGCGCAAAAACGACGGTGCCGACAGGTTTCTGGGCGGTCCCTCCGCCCGGCCCTGCAATTCCAGTAACCGCCACCGCGACATCGGCGTCCGAGGCTGCGAGCGCGCCCCTTGCCATGGCCCAGGCCGTGGCGACGCTTACTGCACCGAACGTGTCGACGACTTCCTCGGACACATGGAGCTCGTGGATTTTTGCGGCATTCGAATAGGTTACATAGCCCGCTTCAAACATTTCCGAGGAACCTGGAATCTCGGTCAGAGCCGCGCTGACGAGGCCGCCCGTGCAGCTTTCGGCAACTGTTACACGGCGGCCCGCGGCCCGGTTCGCCTCGACGACCTGCCTGGCCTTGTCGACCAGCACTTGGGGGAGGAGTGAATCGCTCATTCAAATCCCATGCGGATGCTTGCAACTGCCTGCGCGGCAATGCCTTCGCGGCGCCCGGTAAAGCCGAGACCTTCGGTGGTGGTTGCCTTCACGCTGACATGGTCAACGCTCAAGCCCGCGATTTCGGCAATTCTCGCGCGCATTTGAGCACGGTGCGGTCCGATTTTGGGAGCTTCGGCAATGATCGTGCAGTCGATATGATCGATGGATGCGCCGCTTGCGCGGACCAGTTGGGCCGCATGGGCGAGGAAGATCGATGATGCCGCGCCTCTCCATTTGGGATCGGAAGGGGGGAAATGCTCACCGATATCGCCAAGGCCTGCGGCTCCGAGCAGGGCATCGGTGATGGCATGGAGAACGACGTCTGCATCGCTGTGACCTGCAAGTCCGCGGCTGTGCGGAACCTCGATGCCGCCGAGCATGAGAGGTCCATCACCAGAGAAAGCGTGGACGTCGAAGCCGAGGCCGGTGCTCCGGCGGGCTCGTCCGGCAAGCCATTGCTCGGCACGTTCGAAGTCGGAAGCGAGGGTCAGCTTCTCGAGCGCCGGATCACCTTCGACCGAAGCGACGCTCATGCCGGAGGCGCGAAGCACGCTGGTTTCATCGGTGGGAGCGGGGCCGGTCCATTGGTCGTAAGCTCGCCTGATGTCGGAGAGCCGGAAGGCCTGCGGTGTCTGGACCCGGACGATTGCCGTCCGGTCCACGGGATCACCGAGCGTCTCGCCGGCTTTCGACAATGTATCGCCGACGGGGAGAACGGGCGCTGCCCCTTCGAAGAATTCAAGGCTCGCAAGGAGGCGATCGACGACTGCAAGGGGGCAAAAGGGCCGGGCGGCATCGTGAACCATGACGGCATCGGTCGTGACCGTTCCGAGGCCTGCGCGGACCGAATCGGCACGTTCGGCACCGCCGATCACGAACTCGCCGACATCCAGGCCCTGAAGTGCCGTTGACGCCTCTTTCTCCTGGCCTTCGCCAATGACGACCCTCACCGACTGTATCGCAGGATGGCGGACAAGCGATTCGACCGCCCAGCGCAGCACGGGTTTGCCGCCGAGCATCCGGAACTGCTTGGGAACGCCGCCGCCCATGCGGGAGCCGCTTCCGGCAGCGACAATGAGTGCAGTCGTGGTCACGGCGGGGCCGTCTAGGGCTGCTTGCCTTGTCCGCCAAGGGCTTGTCCACTATCTCCCGCCGACCCCGAGGGAATATGACGAGCAAGCTCAAGCCCATCTCGATCGGTCCGATCCGGATCGACGCGCCGGTGATCCTGGCGCCGATGACTGCTGTCACCGACCTGCCGTTCCGCCGGATCGTCAAGCGCTATGGCGCGGGTCTGACGGTCAGCGAGATGATCGCGAGCCAGGCAATGGTTCGCGAGACGCGCCAGTCGATCCAGAAGGCAATGTGGGACCCGTCCGAAGAGCCTGTCTCGATGCAGCTCGCGGGATGCGAGCCGGGGATCATGGCCGAAGCTGCAAAGCTCAACGAGCAGCGCGGCGCCGCCATCATCGACATCAACATGGGTTGCCCTGTGAAGAAGGTCGTCAATGGCGAGGCGGGTTCGGCATTGATGCGCGACTTGCCGCTCGCAGCGAAGCTCATCGAAGCCACGGTTGGCGCAGTGAAGGTCCCGGTCACACTCAAGACGCGCATGGGCTGGAACCATGACAATCTCAACGCGCCGGAACTCGCACGCATCGCCGAGGACCTCGGCGTCCAGATGATCACGATCCACGGTCGGACCCGCTGCCAGATGTACAAGGGCGAAGCGGACTGGGCGTTCGTGCGCAAGGTCAAGGAAGCCGTGTCGATCCCGGTGATCGTCAACGGCGATATCTGCTCGATCGAGGAGTCTCGCGCCGCACTCGAGCAATCGGGCGCGGACGGTGTCATGATCGGCCGTGGTGCCTACGGGCGCCCTTGGCTCATTGCGCAGGTGATGAGCGAACTTTCAGGCGGCGGTCACCGTCCGGATCCGAGCCTTGATGAACAGCTCGAGACCATGCTCCAGCAATATGACGAGATGCTCTCGCTGTACGGGACCCAGACAGGTGTAAATCTCGCGCGGAAGCATGTGGGCTGGTACACCAAGGGGCTTCCAGGCTCTGCGGAACTGCGCAACCGCGTCAATCAGCAGGACGACCCAGTCGTCGTGACACGCATGTTGCAGGAATTCTATGCGCCGTGGCTCGCCCGCTCGGCAGCTTGACCGAATAAGGCCGAAAGTGATTGTGTTTTTTATGCAACGGCCGTGCTAGGCCGTTCACGAATGGATGCGCGTGCAGCCGACTCGCCGGTGATTTCAGAACAGGAAAGCTGGCTCCAGAGGGAGCGGGCGAGCGGACGCTTCTACGACCGTCTCGCATGGGTGACGGCGGCATTCCTCATCGGAATGATCGCGCTCAGCGTCTGGCTTTTGCGCCAGGGCGGCGAACCTGGAACGCTCATCTCGCCGCCGCTTATCGCTCTTCTCCTTATTGCCAATCTCCTACCGGCGATTGCGCTCATGGTGCTCTATTCGCGGCGAATCGCCGTGCGCCGTGCAGAGGAGGGGGGTCTCGGGAGCGGCCGCCTCCACATCAGGCTTGTGGCTTTGTTCTCGGCGCTTGCGGCGGTTCCAACGGTCCTCGTTGCGATCTTTGCATCGCTTCTCTTCCAGAGTGCCCTTCAGTTCTGGTTCTCGAACCGTCCGCGCATGATGCTCGAGAATACGGTCCAGGTCGCGCGCGCGAGCTATGACCGTGAAGTCGAGCGCGTCGAGAACGAGACGGTCACTGCAAGTGCCGACCTTGCCGATTATCTGCGTGCAACGACGATCGATGATCCCCGCTTCGCGGAAGCCTTTGCACGCAACCAGGTCCTGAACCGGAACCTCTCCGAGGCGATCATCTTCACCTACGGCCCAGACAAGCAGATCAGGACGCTTGCGCTCGTCAACACCTACGACCGGGCGCTCGACAAGGTGATTACGCCAACGAGCATTGCCGAGCTTGCGAACAGGCCCGTCATCCCGCTCAATTCATCCGACCGCATCGGCGCTCTGACGCGGCTTCAATATGGCCCCGATGCCTATCTTTACGCTGCCCGCGTCTTCGATCCGCAGTTCCAGCAGCAGATCCGCAGGGCAAATGGCGTCCTTCGGGACTATCATCTGCTGCAGCAGCGCTCACGCATCAACCAGCTGCGCTTCAACGCCGCGCTCCTGCTTGGCGCATTGATCATCGTCGGGCTTTCGATCCTTACGGCACTACGCCTTGCCGACCGGCTGGTCCGGCCGGTGGGAGAGCTCGTCACTGCCGCAGGCCGGATCGAGGCAGGCGATTTCTCGGTCCGGGTTCCAGTCGCGAAGTCGGAAGACGAGGTGCAGACCCTCACGAGCGCATTCAACCGGATGACGGGGCGGCTCGAGGAGCAGACGAGCGCGCTCAAAGCTGCGAACACGCAGCTCGATACCCGGCGCGCGTTCATCGAAGCGGTCCTCTCGAGCGTTACCGCGGGCGTCATCGCTGTCGATGGATCGCTCCGCATCCTCCTTCTCAATCGTTCGGCGCAGACGCTGCTCCAGAAGGGCGAGGAAGAGATCGAGGGCAAGGGCTTAAGGTCCGTGTCGCCGGAGCTCGATGAATTCATGCGCGGCGACCAATCGGAAGCCAATGTGCTGATCGCCGAGGACGCGGGCGAGCGGACCCTGGCAGTCAAGCGGGTGCGTTACCAGGACGGCTCGGTCCTGACCTTCGATGATATCACTGACCAGCTCTTCGACCAGCGACGTGCCGCCTGGTCGGACATCGCCCGCAGGATCGCCCACGAGATCAAGAACCCGCTGACGCCGATCCAGCTCGCTGCCGAGCGGCTGCAGCGCCGGTTCGCCGAGCAGATCTCGTCGGACAAGGAGACGTTCGACCGGCTGACCGCAACCATCGTCCGCCAGGTCGGGGACCTCAGGCGGATGGTCGATGAATTCTCGAACTTTGCGCGGATGCCCAAGCCCTTGTTCCGCGACGAGGACGTGCACGAGATCGCAAGGCAGGCCGTGTTCCTCCACGAGGTCGCGCATCCCGGGATCAGCTTCACGCTCGAGCCGCCGACGGGCGAATTCCGCATGGTCTGTGACCGCCGCCAACTTGCCCAGGCCCTTACAAACGTCGTCAAGAATGGCGTCGAAGCCATTGAGGGGAGGAAGAATCGAGGGGAGCACAGCATCGCTGGCGACCGCGTCGACGTGCGCCTTCGCCGCGAGGCTTCCAATCTCGTCGTTGACGTTCTCGATACTGGCATGGGACTGCCCGAAGACCGGGAGCGTTTGACTGAACCCTACATGACGACGCGGGTGAAGGGCACCGGCCTTGGCCTCGCGATCGTGAAGAAGATCGTCGAGGAACATATGGGCGAGATTGCCTTCCTCGATCGTCCCGGCGGCGGAACCCACGTCCGCATTTCGTTTGATACCGAAAAGCTCGCAAGTCTTGGTGCGCATGCGCAGCAGGCTTCGAGCAGTGACAATGATGAGGATGCCTGATGGCGCTTGAAGTGCTGGTGGTGGACGATGAAGCGGACATCCGCGATCTCGTCAGCGGAGTGCTCGAGGATGAAGGCTATGCGGTGCGGACCGCTGCCGACAGCACGCAGACCCTCGAGGCGATCGAGGAACGGCGTCCCTCGATGGTTCTCTTGGATGTCTGGCTGCAGGGATCGAGGCTCGATGGTCTCCAGCTTCTCCAGGAGATCAAGCGGCGGGATTCCACTCTTCCCGTCCTCATGATCTCAGGACACGGAAATCTCGACACGGCGGTTGCGGCGGTTCGCGAAGGAGCGGTCGATTTCATCGAGAAGCCGTTCGAGGCCGAGCGGCTCATCTACCTCGTCGACCGGGCGACCGAGACCGACCGCCTGCGGCGCGAGAACGAGACGCTGCGCCTCCAGGTGGGACAGGAGGACCAGCTTCACGGGAGCTCTGTTGCAATCAACACGGTTCGGGCAACGCTGAAACGCGTCGCTCCGACCGGCAGCCGCGTTCTCATTTCCGGCCCGCCGGGCGTCGGCAAGGAAATCGCCGCGCGGATGATCCACCACTGGAGCCCCAGGGCCCGGGCTCCGTTCATCGTCCTGTCCGCCGCAATGATGAGCCCCGAGCGCGTCGAGGAGGAACTCTTCGGCAGCGAGACGGAAGGAGTGATGCGCCCCGGTCTCCTCGAGCATGCCCATGGAGGAACGCTCTTCCTCGACGAGATCGCGGACATGCCGCTGACCACGCAGGCGAAGATCCTGCGCGTCCTGACCGACCAGAGCTATCACCGCGTCGGCGGGCAGCGCCCGGTCAAGGTCGACGTGCGCGTGCTCTCGGCGACGTCGCGCAACCTCCA
>DATMHD010000092.1:0-7735 GCA_035555075.1 Sphingomicrobium sp.
GGAATTCCGGAAGAACCTTGCGAACTACCATAACCAGCTGCTCGCGAATCCTGATCGCCTGAAGCTCGTCGAACGGGCGTCCGACATCATTGATGCAAAACGTGAAGGGAAGCTCGGGATCATTCTTGGCACCCAGGACACGGCCATGGTCGGACCTGCACTTGATCGGTTCGAAGAGCTGAGGAAGGGCGGAATCCGGTGCGTCCAGCTCACCTACAATCTTGCAAACCTCAGCGGAGACGGTTCGATCGAGCCGCGCAATGCCGGCCTCACCAGCCTTGGCCGCGACACTATCCGGAGAATAGAATCGGAGAAGCTCCTTCTCGATCTTTCTCACGGCGGGGCGCGCAGCATCGACGAAGCGATCGCCTATGCGAGCCGGCCGCTCACCATCAGTCATACCGGCGCTCGGGCGATCACCGATCATCCCCGCAACCTGTCGGACGCTGCGATCCGCGCGGTCGCCGAAAAGGGCGGCGTCGTGGGCGTCTATTTCATGCCCTATCTTGCTCGCGACATGCACGCGAGCGGATCAATGCTGCTCGATCATATCGAGCATATCGCAAGCGTTGCCGGCGAGGACCATGTCTCGATCGGAACGGACGGCGGGATCCTTCCGGTTGTGCTCGATGCAAAGGCGATTGCGGACGCGCGCAAGGATTATGAGCAGCGCCACGCCGCCGGCATCGCCGCGCCTGGTGAAGGTCCCGACGTCTTTCCGCTGGTTCGTGATTATAATTCGATCGACAAGCTCGAGCGCCTCGGGAACGACCTCGGCAAGCGAGGCTGGACAATTGCGAGGGTCGAGAAGCTGCTGGGGCTCAATCTCCTTCGCCTCTACCGCGAAATTTGGGGCGGCTGAGTCTCAGGCGCCCCAGGAAAAAGGCGACGTAGATCACGTCGGGCACTCATTCAGTGCGCCTGCCCGCGAGCAGCAGGTCCGGCTCGTAGCGTACCGACACAAATCCCGCAGGTGGTGTATGCACGGCCGTCGGAGAGGGGAGTTAACCCCTCATTTCGCAGCCTTTTTGAGCGCGAGGCGGACCAGTGCATCGAGGCTCGCCTCGGCCCCCAGTTCATCCTGTGCGGCATTCACGGCGCTGCTCGCCTCGGCTGGCCTGAAACCGAGGTTGGCCAACGCAGAAAGTGCGTCGGCAGCGGCTCCGCCGCGCGGGGTCGCCGGCGCGATGCCCGCCTCTCCTCCGCCAAGCTTGCCCTTGAGCTCGTTCGCTATCCGTGCCGCAAGCTTGGGACCGACGCCGTTCGCTCGGCCGATCATCGCCTTGTCCTCATGCGCGACCGCTCGCGCAAGTTCGTCTGGCGAAAGGACCGACAGGATGGCGAGGGCCAGCCGGCCGCCAACGCCCTGGATCGAGGTCAGGGCGCGGAAAGCATCGCGTTCTGATGCCGAACCGAAGCCGAAGAGCGTCCAGGCATCCTCCCGAACCTGAAGTTCGGTGAGGATGACCACATCGCTGCCTGGGGGGCCGAGCAAATCCAGCGTCTTCCCGCTCAGATGCACGAGGTAGCCGACGCCGCCAACATCGATGACGGCATTGTCGCTTGTGCTTTCGGCAAGAATTCCGGACAGTCGGGCGATCATTGGCGATAAGGCTTAGGCCATGCGCCGCGCGGTCGCCAGATGATGTGCATGCGTGATCGCTACGGCGAGCGCGTCGGCAGCGTCCGGGCCAGCGATCTTCACTCCGGCCAGCAGGCGCGAAACCATCGCATGGACCTGTGCCTTGTCGGCTCCGCCGGTTCCGACGACCGCTTTCTTGACCAATGTGGGCGAATATTCACCGACGTCGATGCCCGCCCGCGCCGCGCACATGAGGACAACCCCGCGCGCTTGGCCAAGTTTGAGGGTGGACTGAGGATTCTTGTTGACGAACACCTCTTCGACGGACGCGGCATCCGGCGAGCATTCGCCAATCAGCGCTTCTAGCTCTCCCGCAAGCGCCGCAAGGCGGCGGGGGAGGGTAATGCTCCCGTCGGTCTTGATCCTGCCGTTGGCGATATGAACGAGCCGGTTACCCTCGGCTTCAACGAGGCCCCAGCCGGTTGTTCCAAGTCCAGGATCCAGGCCGAGAATCCTCAGGCGAGACGCTCCAGCTCTTCCTCGGGGACATCGTAATTGCCCCAGACGGTCTGGACGTCGTCGTCTTCCTCGAGCGCATCGATGAGCTTCATGAGCTGCTGGGCGTCATCGCCGCGGAGTTCGACCTCCGTCGAGGGACGCCATGCAAGCTTCGCTCCCTCGCCTTCGCCCAGCATTGCCTCAAGCGCGCGCGCGACCTCGTGCAGGGTCTCGATGCTGGTCCATATGCGATGCCCGTCCTCGTCGCTTTCGACATCCTCGGCACCAGCTTCGATCGCGGCTTCGAGGACCTTGTCTGCATCGCCGGCGCTCGCCGGGTACTCGATCAGCCCGAGCCTTGAGAAACCATGGCTGACGCTGCCGCCGGCTCCAAGGTTTCCTCCATTCTTCGAGAAGATCGTTCGAACGTTTGTTGCCGTCCGATTGCGATTGTCGGTCAATGCCTCGACGATGATTGCAACGCCGCCGGGACCGAAACCCTCATAGCGGATTTCCTCGTAATTCTCCGCGTCCGAACCGGCCGCCTTGTCGATCGACCGCTGGATGTTGTCCTTGGGCATTGACTGGGCGCGCGCAGCGATCACTGCGGCGCGGAGGCGCGCGTTCGCATCCGGGTCCGGCAGGCCCATCTTCGCAGCGACGGTGATTTCGCGGCTCAGCTTTGAGAAGAGGGCCGAGCGCTTCTTATCCTGCGCCCCCTTCCGGTACATGATGTTCTTGAATTTGCTGTGGCCTGCCATTGCGGAACCCTTATTCCAATCCGAGCGCCTGGCGATAGGTCTCCAGGAGGGCGTCGGCTTCCTGCCGTGCGTGCGTCTCCATCTTTCTCAGGCGAACGATCGCGCGCATCGTCTTTGTGTCATAACCGTTGGACTTCGCCTCGGCATAGACATCACGGATGTCGTCCGCGATTCCCTTCTTCTCTTCCTCGAGCCGCTCAATCCGCTCGATGAACAGCCGCAGCTGGTCGGCCGCGACGGTGCCCTCCGCCATCTTCCTTCACTCCACTGATTTGAATGGTTGCGAGAGGCTGTAGCGGGTTGAACCGTCATATCAAGCGGCTAAGGCCTAGCCCGCAATTAAGGACCCGCAAGTGACCGAAACCCTCGCACCGCGCACGCGCAAGGTGAAGATCCTCGCAACGCTTGGCCCAGCATCAAGCGACCCAAAGACCATTCGCAAGCTCATGCTCGCCGGCGCTGATGCGTTCCGCATCAACATGAGCCACGGTGACCAGAAGCAGAAGGCGAAGCTGGTGGCCGCCATTCGGGCGCTCGAAAAGGAATTCCACCGGGCGACCACCATCCTCTTCGACCTGCAGGGTCCCAAGTTGCGGGTGGGCCATTTCGAGGGCGGCCGAACCGTACTTGAGAAGGGCAAGCGCTTTATCTTCGATCGTAACGAGATCGCGGGCAACAGCGGGCGCGTGCAGCTACCGCACGCAGAACTCTTCGATTCCATTCGGCCTGGAGCGAATATCCTCATCGACGATGGGAAAGTGCGCCTGAACGTGCTCGAGGCCGACGGCGGCCAGATCGTGAGTGAGGTCAAGGTGGGGGGACCGGTCTCGGACAACAAAGGCGTCAACGTCCCGGACGTGGTCGTCCCGATTCCCGCGCTGACAGACAAGGATCGCGACGATCTCCAGTTCGCGCTCGAGCAGCGTGCCGACTGGATAGCATTGTCCTTCGTGCAGCGCCCCGAGGATGTCGCTGAAGCGCGCACCTTGATCGGCGATCGTGCGGCCCTCCTTGCAAAGATCGAGAAACCTGCCGCGATCGACCGCTTGAACGACATCATTGCATTGGCCGATGCGGTGATGGTCGCGCGCGGCGATCTCGGGGTGGAGCTTCCGCCCGAACAGGTGCCTCCGTTGCAGAACAAGATCGTCGCCTGTGCCCGCCAGTTCGGGAAGCCGGTCGTTGTCGCGACGCAGATGCTCGAATCGATGGTCACGTCTCCAACGCCGACCCGAGCCGAAGTCAGCGACGTCGCGACCGCAATCTATGATGGCGCGGACGCTGTCATGCTGTCGGCGGAAAGTGCCACTGGCCAATATCCGTGCGAATCCGTTGCCATGATGGACCGCATTGCGACCACCGTCGAACGTGATCCCTCGTACCAGGCGCGAGTCCACTTCACCCAAACTCGCCTCGAACCTACCACAGCTGACGCCCTTGCCGGCTCTGCCCGGCAAATCGCCCAAACCGTCTCCGCCACGGCGATGGTCTGTTACACGAGCTCGGGCGCCACAGCCCGCAGGATTGCTCGCGAGCGGCCCCCGGTGCCGCTTCTGGCAATGAGCCCCTCGCAGCACACCGCGCGACGAATGGGCCTCCTTTGGGGCGTCCATGCCGTCCACTCGCGCGATGTCGGGAGTTTCGAGGAAATGGTCGAGAAGGGCAAGCGCATGGCCCTTCGGCACCAGATCGCGAAGGGCGGCGACAGGGTCGTGCTGATGGCCGGGATTCCGTTCGGCACCGCTGGATCCACCAATGTGCTCCACGTCGTCCGGCTGATCGGCGACGAGCTGGAGCGATACACCAAGAACTCAACGGGGCAGTAAGGCGGGAACTTCGTCCGCAATCTGGCGGGCAAGGAAGCCGATCGGTCCCACTTTCCTCGAGAGGGCACGTCCGGCCTCCCCGTGGATCCAGACTGCCCAAAGAAGCGCGTTGAGCGGAGCTGCGCCGCGGGCAAGGAGGCCGCCGACGATGCCTGCAAGTACGTCGCCGCTTCCCGAGACCCCAAGCCCGGGCGCCCCGCCCTCGTAGCGCCAGCATTTTCCTGCTGGCGTCACGACGTGGCTGTCGACGCCCTTCACAAGGACAATGGCCTGGTAGAGCTCTGCGGCCCGAAGCCCTGAACCGATGGGATCCTCCTCGACGTCCGCCTCGTCGCAGTCGAGGAGCGACGCGAGTTCGCGTGAATGCGGCAGGAGGAGGGCTGGACTTCCGCATTCATGATCAGGGGGATGAAGCGTGTGGAGAAGGGCTGCGTCGAGCGCGAGCGCGGCTTCTGACCGGAGCAGGGCGCCGGCGATCCTTTCGCAGGTCCTCCCTCTGGCCATGCCGGGCCCCGCAACGATTGCGTCAACCTTGTCGCCCTCCTCCTCGAGCAATCTCACGGCACTGTCGGCGAAGCCGCCTTGTTCATCTTCGGGCATGCCGATCACCATTGCTTCGGGCATCGCAAGGCCGATCCCGACGGCAATTGTCTCGACTGTGGCGACGCGAAGCTTCCCAGCGCCCGCGCGCATGGCTCCGGCTGCGCAGAGCAAGGCTGCTCCAGGTACGTCACGGCTCCCGGCGATCACCAGGATCCGGCCCTTGGTTTCCTTGTCGCCGTCAATGACTGGCGGAAGGGGGTGTTTGCCAAGCTCAGCCTGGTCCAGCGCTGGCGGGCTCACCTCGTTCCTGCCATCGCGTCCGGGGCCGACGTCTTTGGAGCTCCGTCCGCTTCGAGCGGAGCGCCGTAGTTCCAAAGTTCGAGCGCAGGGACGCACAGGCCCTTGGCGTCAGCTTGGAATTCATAGACTGCAATGCCGCAATTGAGCACCTCAGCCTCCTTGTCGATTGCAAGGATCGTCTGCTCATCCAGTTCCTCCAGGATGTAGCGGAAACAGAGCACGACCACCTGGTGGCACACGATCAACACCCGCTTGTCGCAATGGTGAAGGTTGATCGTGTTGAGCATCGAGCGAAGCCGCAGGATCACGTCGGCCCAGCTTTCGCCGCCAGGGGGCCGATGGTAGAATTTCCCCAGTCTTCGGCGATGTGCCGCTTCTTCCGGGAAGCGCTCTCGAATCCCGAGCGTCGTCAGCCGATCGAAGATTCCGAATTCGCGCTCCCGCAGCCGCTCGTCGACGATGGTCCGCGCGGGACCGCCCGCCAGCGCCCCCGCCTTGCAGATGATCTCTGCTGTCTGTTCCGCGCGGACATAGGGCGAAGAAAGGATGATCTCGGGCCGTTCATCCCGCGGCATGGCCGCGAACCACCGACCTGCCGCCTCGGCCTGGCTCACTCCAAGGGCGGAAAGCGGCACGTCGACATCGCGAAGGTCAATATCGATCTCGTGGGCGCCGGCTTGGTCCGCAGCGTCGCGAGCGACATTGCCCTGACTTTGTCCGTGCCGGACCAGCCACAACCTCTCCGGCCAGTTCTGCCGCATCAGCAATTTCCTCCTGATGCGGTTAAAGCTCGAGCCTCAGGATTGTGCCGAACGGCTATTCCGCGGCCACCGCAGTGTCCTCGAACTCGCCGACCTTTCTATTTCGATCGATGCGCCGGAACGTCGCAAGGGCCTGACCGACGATCTGGTCCATGTTGTAGTAACGATAGGTCGCTAGCCGGCCGACGAACGTCACGTTGTCGGTGGCATCGGCAAGAGCCTCGTAGCGCTTGAACAGCTCCTGGTTTTCCGGCCGTGGGATCGGATAATATGGATCACCCTCGGCGGAAGGATATTCGTAGGTCACCGTCGTTACGGGCGACTCCTGGCCGGTCAGATGCTTGTACTCGCTGATGCGGGTGAACGGCACGTCCTCTGAAGGGTAGTTCACGACGGCAACCGGCTGGAACTGTTCCTGTTGCAGCGTCTGATGATCGAATTTCAGCGACCGGTAAGGCAGTTTGCCGAAACGGAAGTCGAAATATTCGTCGATCGGCCCCGTGTAGATGATGTGCTCGGCGAGCTCATGCGCCTCATCCTTGAAGTCGCGGAAATCGGTGCCGAGACGCTTTTCGATGAGCGGATGGTCGAGCATCCGCTCGAACATCCTGGTGTATCCGTCGAGCGGCATCGCCTGGAAACTGTCCCCGAAGTAGCGATCGTCCGTGTTTGTCCGGGTGGGGATCCGCGAGGTCACCTGCTTGTCGAGCTCGCTCGGATCGAGCCCCCATTGCTTGCGCGTGTAGCCGCGGAAGAACATTTCGTAGAGCTCGCGTCCGACCGCGTTGATGACGACGTCTTCCGAGGTCGTGATTTCGTCGACCTGTTCGGCGCGCGCGGCGAGATAATCGGCCGCTTCCTCGTCTGTCTCTAGCTTTGCGTCGAACAGAAGGTTGAGCGTCGTGCGGTTGATCGGGATGGGGACCAGGCGGCCGCCGACATCGGCGCGTACCCGATGCTCGTAGGGCCGCCATTTGGTGAATTGCGAAAGGTAATCGACGACCTGCTCGCTGTTTGTGTGGAAGATGTGCGGACCATATTTGTGATAGAGGATGCCCGCTTCATTCGGCTCGTCATACGCATTGCCGCCGACGTGCGGACGCCGGTCGATAAGCAGAACCCGCGCCCCGTGCTGGCTCGCAAGCCTCTCGGCAAGGACGGAGCCGGCAAAGCCGGCCCCGACGATCAGATAATCGTAGCGGCGCTTCGAAGCGCGGAAGGGCGCGTTCATTCCGCTGCCACCAGGATCGCGGCGCCGGAACCCGCACGTGTTCCAAGAAGGTCGTGGATCAGACCTTCCATGCGCGCCTGGGTCGTGTCCCAGCTGGTCGCGGAAAGCATGAGGTCGGCTTCAGCGAGCCAGCCACCTTCAGGGTTGCGGGCAAGCTGGAGGGCTTCCTCGCAGGCGGCGACGAACTCTTCCGCCGTGGACGCGATCTTGACGCCTTCGAGCTGCCCATAATG
>DATMHD010000093.1:0-4244 GCA_035555075.1 Sphingomicrobium sp.
CCCGACAGCAAGGATCTCGCCCGGCTTTGCGATTGCCAATCGCTCACTGGTGAAGGCGGCATTCGCCGCCATGCCTGCAAGTGCGACCGCGATCCCGAAATGCGCAATCACCATGCCCCAGGTCGCAAGAGGTGCACGTAAGGGGTTGCCCTTGAAGAGCGGCAACAGGCTCGCTCCATAAAGGAACGCGGCAACTGTGAAACCAAGCCGCGGCAGGATCGCAATGTCGGGCGAGAGGATGATCGTGATCGCGAACGCTGCAATCCCAAGCAAGGCAGGGATGGTCAGCGCTTTGAGGACGGGCCTGCGCTCCCTGCGCCAGCTGAGCAGCGGTCCAACGCCGACAAGCACTGCAAGGACAAGCGCGAGCGGACCGGCGACAGCATTGAAATAGGGCGCGCCGACGGACAGTTTCTCACCCGTCGCGGCCTCGACGAACAGGGGGTAGAGCGTCCCGACGAAGACGATTCCAAGGATGACGCTCAAGATCAGATTGTTGACGACAAGCCCGCTTTCCCGGCTCACCAGTTCGAAGGGGGCGCCCTCCTTCAAGGTTGCGCCGCGAAGGGCGAAGAGGACGAAGGCCGCCCCAACATAAATGCCGAGCAGCATCAGAAGGAAGGTGCCGCGCTCCGGATCGATTGCAAATGCGTGGACCGAGGTGAGGACACCGGAGCGGACGAGAAACGTCCCGACCATCGACATTGAAAAGGCAATCACGGCAAGCATCATCGTCCAGGCCTTGAGCGCTCCCCTCGCAGCCAGCACATTGGTGGAATGGAGCAAGGCGGTCGCCGCTAGCCAGGGCATGAGAGAAGCATTCTCGACCGGGTCCCAGAACCAATAACCTCCCCAACCGAGCTCATAATAGGCCCAGTAGCTTCCGGCGGTGATGCCAAGGGTGAGAAGGATCCACGCGCCAAGGATCCACGGGCGCATCGCCCTTGCAAGGCGGCTATCGACTTCACCTGTGAGAAGGGCGCCGACGGCGAAACTGAACGCCACGGAGAGGCCGACGTAGCCAAGGTATAAAGTTGGCGGATGGAATGCCAGTCCCGGGTCCTGGAGCAGCGGATTGAGACCCTGCCCGTCCGGGGGAGCTGGAAACAGCCGGGCGAACGGATTGGAAGCGACGAGAAGGAAGCCATAGAAACCCAGGGCAAGGACGGCCTGGCTGCCGAGCGCGGCGATGAGCGTCCGCTCGCTCGTGCGATGCGAGAATAGCGCGACGAAAGCTCCTGCGGCTGCAAGGATTGTTACCCAAAGAAGCATCGAGCCTTCGTGATTCCCCCAGGCGCCCGCGACCTTGTAGATGAACGGCTTTGCGCTGTGGCTGTTCTCGAACACCAGCGCCACCGACATGTCGCTTCGCGCAAACACGAGCAGCAGCATCGCGAATGCGACGAGCGTCAGCACGCCCTGGACCGCCGCGACCCCGCGCATTGCGCGTGCGACCTCGACGTCGCTTTGCAGCGAAAGGATCATGAGCACGAATTGCAGTGCGGCGAGCCCTGCTGCGAGCCACAGCGCTGCAAGTCCGGCTTCAGCGATCATTTCTCGAGCGTCTTCCCGGCTTTGTGTTCAGCCGCAAGATTGCCAAGTTCGGGCGGCATGTATCGCTCGTCATGTTTTGCAAGGATCTGGTCGGCGACAAAAGTGCCATGCTCGAGGCGACCCTCGGCAACCGCCCCGCTGCCTTCACGAAAGAGATCGGGCACGATCCCGCGATAAGTCACTGGAGTTCTCGCATCCCCGTCGGTCACGATGAAACGGATCGTGACACCGTCAGGCTCATGCTTGACGGAGCCCTTCTCGACCATTCCGCCGAGACGAACCGCCTGTCCGTCGGCCGCCTTCCCGGCGACAATGTCCGCCGGAGTATAGAAGAACGAGGCCTGGTTCTTCAGGCCGAGCATCGCCAGCAGCACTGCAACGAGTACTGCAGCGATCGCTGCAAGGACCAGCACGAGGCGCTGATTCTTCGGTTTCATTTTCGCTTGAGGGCGTCTGCTGCCGCTTCCGCGCGCCGCATCGACGTAAACGCCCAGACGAGCAACGCAATCGTCAGCGCTGTCGCGGCGAGATAGGCGCCAGTGACGAAGGGCCACGGATTCATGACTGCCCCATGCGCCGCATCCGCGCCTCGACCTTGGCTTCCGCAAGCTCGGCCCGCATGCGCATCAGCGTCGCAGCGCCAAAGAGGCAAGTGAAACCGACCATGGTCAGCGGGAGGGGCCACAGGATTGAGCTGTCGATCGTCGAACCCGTAACCCCGATGCTTTCGCCCTGGTGAAGGGTTCGCCACCAAAGCACGGAATAATGGATAATCGGCAGATTGATCGCGCCCACGAGGCCGTAAAGGGCGGAAATGCGCCCCTCGCCTCCACGTTCGCGCTCGGCCGAACCAAGGGCGATGTATCCAAGGTAGAGGAAGAACAGGATGAGCATCGATGTCAGCCGGCCATCCCACTCCCACCAGGTTCCCCACGTCGGTCGACCCCAGATCGATCCGGTGATCAGGCAGATAAGGGCGAATGTCGCGCCTCCTGGCGCGATTGCACGTCCGGCCACCGCGGCCAGAGGGTGGCGCCACACGAGCTGGCTGACGGATGCAGCAGCAATACCTGCCCAGCCCGCCATGCCGATCCAGGCTGACGGGACATGGATGTACATGATCCGGACGGTCTCGCCCTGCAGATAGTCAGGAGGCGTCAAGGTGAGGCCGGCAAGCATTCCGCCAGCCGCGAGGACGAGCCCGACCAGCAGCAGCCAGGTCGTTGCCGGGCGTGCGAAGCGGAGGAAGCGTGCGGGGTTCGCCAGGGCGTGCATTGCGCCGCCGCTTATGCCCTTCCGATCAGCCTTTGGGCCATAGCGTCGGCCACCGCAGCCGGATCGCGGCCCGTTTCCGCGCTTTCGGACCAGATCTGCTCGAGCCTGATGGGTATGCCCTCGATGCGCTGACGCACGAGACCTGCGTCTCCGTCTCCGAGATATTCCGTGCAGACGTTGATGATGCCGCCGGCGTTGATCACGTAGTCAGGCGCATAGAGAATGCCCCGGTCGTGGAGCCGCTGGCCGTCCGCGGGGGTTGCGAGCTGGTTGTTCGCGCCCCCGGCGACAACCTGGGTCCTCAGAGCAGCGATCGACTGCTCGGTGAGAATCGCCCCGAGCGCGTTCGGACTGACAACGTCGGCCTCGAGCCCGAGGATCTCGTCGGGCGAGACGACCTTGCCATTGGTCGCATCCGCAAGCTTGTGCGCCTTTGCAGGATCGACGTCGGCAATGCTGAGTTTTGCACCCTCGGCGCAGGCGTGAAGTGCAACGCCGGTTGCAACACTGCCCGCGCCCTGCATCGCGATATGAAGGCCCGAGAGGCTATCCTTGCCAAGGCCGCGCTTTACGGCGGCCTTGATCCCCAGGAACACGCCAAGAGACGTATGCGGCCCGGGATCGCCGCCGACATCTCCCGCGCTGTTGGGAAGTCCCGCGACATATTTCGTCGAGCGGGAGACCTCGATCATGTCGGCGACGTTGATGCCGACGTCTTCGGCGGTCACATAGCGTCCGCCAAGGCCTTCGACCGCTTTCCCGAACGCGTGAAGCATGTCGGGCGACTTCTTTCGGTTCTGGTCCGCGAGGAGCACGGACTTGCCCCCGCCGAGCGGCAGGCCCGCCATTGCATTCTTGTAGCTCATGCCGCGCGAGAGGCGGAGTGCGTCGGTCAGCGCGTCGTCATCCTTGGCATAATGCCAGAACCGCGCACCGCCGGCCGCCGGACCAAGGTGCGTCGAATGAACTGCGATGATCGCCTTGAGACCGCACTTCTCGTCGTCGAGGAAGAGGATCTGCTCATGGGCGTCGAAATCGGGCAAGCCCCAGGGGGTAGTCATCGGTATCTGTTGCTCTTCAAGGGACGAAGTTCGAAGGAATGGGGCGATCGAGGGGACTTGAACCCCCGACCCTCGGTACCACAAACCGATGCTCTAACCAGCTGAGCTACGATCGCCTCAGAGCGCTTTGGACACCGCTCTTCCATTGCGGTTTCCATTGGCGCGGGCGCCACTTAGGGTGACGTGCGTTGGAACGCAAGCGAGGGGCAAGGCGCGATGAACCCGACCATCGAAAAGTTCGGCTTTCCAGTGAGCCTCCTCAAGGAGCTGCGCCATTGGCTTGTCCTCGTCCGGCCGGCACAGGTCACTCTTGGATCCCTCGTTCTTGCGGCAAAAAGCGAGGCCACAGCATAT
>DATMHD010000094.1:0-9114 GCA_035555075.1 Sphingomicrobium sp.
AGATGGGAAAGACCTCCCAAGGTGCCGTCTGGCTCGATGAAACGCTCCTCAGCACTTACGATTACTGGCAGTTCTGGAGGAACACGCAGGACGCCGACGTCGGACGTTTCCTCAGGCTCTTCACCGATCTGCCGCTCGACGAGATCATCCGGCTGGAACGACTTGAAGGCGCGGAAATCAATGAGGCGAAGATCGTCCTCGCAACCGAAGCCACGGCAATGCTCCACGGGCGGGACGCAGCTTCTGCCGCGGAGCAGACGGCACGCGACACGTTCGCCGGCAAAGGGACCGGACAAGACCTCCCGACGCTTTCGCTGGGTGACGGCATGAACATCGCCCATGCGTTGACGGCGCTCGGGTTCACTCCCTCGAACAAGGAAGCGAAGCGCAAGATCGCCGAGGGAGCAGTGCGCCTGGATGATGTGACGATCAGCGATCCAGGACTGGTGGTGAAAGGGGGAGAGAAGCCTTTGAAGCTCAGTCTAGGGCGAAAGAGGCACGGTCTTCTGGTCCTCTAGCTCCGCCTCACGAGCACGACTCCGGCAACAACGAGCAATGCTCCTGCGATCCTTCCAAGATTGACGGGTTCGCGCGGCAGCCCGAGCGCTCCTAGATGATCGAGCAGGAGTGCCGCGCAAATCTGGCCGCCGATGCCGATCGTGATGAGGGAGGCAAGACCGATCCTTGGTGCAGCATAGGCGGCGACCGCGACATAGACGGCGCCATAGGCACCGCCGAACCAGGCATAAGGGGGCAGCCCTGCGAATGTCGCGGGACGCGAGCGCGGGCCGCTGGCAAGCCAGACCATGAGGAGGACCAGCGTCCCCACAGCGAAGGAGATCAATGCCGCGAGGACTGGCGAGCCTCCGGCTCTTGCAAGGATGGCATTCGTCGGCGCCTGAAGTGCGATCATGCATCCCGCGGCAAGCACGAGAAGCATCGGGATGAGTGCGGCCGCGTTCATTGAGACAACATTCCTTATCCTGAGCGAAGCAGTCCCACCGCCTGGTCCCGTTCGAACAGATAGAGGCAAATCCGCGCAGCCTGTCCCCGTTCCCCCTTGAGACCACCGTCACGGCTGAGCAGCAGCTGGACGTCGCTTTGCGCGACCGGAGCGAGGTCGCCGACGTCCTCGGCAGTCGCAACCCTGAATGCTTCCTCGCCCGACTGGCGCGTCCCGAGGATCTCGCCGGGACCGCGAAGCCGAAGATCCTCTTCGGCGATGCGAAAGCCGTCGGAGGTCTCGCGCATGAGGGAAAGCCGCGCGCGTCCGATTTCACTCAGGATCTGTTCCCGGACGAGGAGGCAGGTGCTCTTGCCCGGGCCACGTCCGACCCGGCCTCGAAGCTGGTGGAGCTGGGCAAGGCCGAAACGCTCTGCGCCCTCGATGATCATCAACGTCGCGTTCGGCACGTCGACGCCGACCTCGATGACGGTGGTCGCGACCAGGAGGGCAAGTTCACCTGAAGCGAACTGCCCCATCACCACGTCCTTGTCGGCGCCTTTCATCCTGCCGTGGACCAGCCCCACCTTGTGCTCGCCGAAGCGGCGTCTCAGCGCTTCGGCCCGATCCTCCGCCGCCGCCGCATCGGTCTTTTCGCTTTCCTCGATGAGGGGACAGACCCAATAGGCCTGACCTCCTCCTCCGATATGGCGTCCAAGAGCCTCCACCACCTCGGCCAGACGCTCGTCGCTCACGACCCGCGTCTCGACGGGAGTGCGGCCGGGCGGCATCTCGTCGACCCGGCTCACGTCCATCTCGCCAAATTGCGTCAGCGTCAGCGTTCTTGGGATCGGCGTTGCCGTCATCACCAGAAGGTGCGGCGGGTGCTCGGCCTTGGAGGCAAGGACCAGCCGCTGCGAAACTCCGAACCGGTGCTGCTCGTCGATGACCGCAAGGCCGAGCCGTTTGTAGGCGACCTTCTCCTGGAAGATCGCGTGCGTGCCCACGAGGATATCGATCGAGCCGTCGGCGAGCCCCATGAGCAGACTGTCGCGGGCCTTCCCCTTCTCCCGTCCGGTGAGGATGGCGACCCGCACCCCCATGCTGTCGAGCTGCTTGAAGAGGGTCGCATGATGCTGGCGCGCAAGGATTTCGGTTGGCGCAAGAAAGGCAGCCTGGGCGCCGGACTCGACGGCTCCCAGCATTGCGAGGAGTGCCACAAGCGTCTTGCCCGACCCCACGTCCCCCTGGAGCAGCCGAAGCATCGGCGAGGATTGCGCCATGTCGCCGCGGATCTCCTCGATCACGCGGCGCTGCGCACCGGTAAGCTCATATGGCAGCCGGAGCTTCGCCGTCAGTTCGCCCGTGCCCGGGAGCGGCGCCGTCCGATGCCGCCGCTGGGACTGCCTCAAGAGCAGGAGCGCGAGCTGGTTTGCAAAGATCTCGTCATAAGCAAGGCGCTTGCGGGCGCTTTCGGCACCGGGGTCATGATGCGCGAGCGCAAGCGATGATCGCCACCCACCCCAGCCCTTACGATCGAGAAGCCCCGGCTCGATCCATTCGCCGAGCTCTGGCGCGCGCTGCAGCGCCTCGCGGATGAATTCGCCAAGACGCCGGTTGGTCAGTCCCTCGGTCAATGGATAAACGGGTTCCCGGACCGCAGGCTGGGGCCCTTTTCCGGTTTCGCTGACTTCCGGGTGGATGATCTGCCACTCGTCGCCATATTGTTCGAGCTTGCCGCAGATCGTGCGGGTTTCCCCGATCGGGAGGCTGCGCTTGGCCCAGCCGGGATTGTTGAAATAGACGAGGCTGACCGACCTTCCGCCGCCGTCCTTCGCAAGGATACGCAACGGACCGCGGCCCGATCGGGCCTCGCGGGTCTGGAACGGCGTCAGCTCGAGGATGACATTGCACCCCACCAGCGACACATCCGCCATCGGTGCGCGGACGCGCTCGATCGAACCCGTCGGGAGGTGGAAGAGAAGATCGATCGCTCGCGTGAGGCCAAGCTTTCGAAGGAGCTTCGCGACCTGCGGACCGACGCCTTTCAGCGCCTCCACCTCCGTGAACAAGGGGTTTAGGATTTCCGGCCGCATGATTGACTGTTAGCGGCAACTGCGCCGCTCGCAATGAGGCGGCACTCTTACTACATGGACCTCATGCCTTCCGATCCGGACCTTAAGCGCCTCCAGTGGCGCGCGCATCATCGCGGCACCAAGGAAGCCGATCTCATGATTGGCGGCTTTTTCGACGCGCACCATCAGACGTGGACGACGAGCGAGCGCGAATTGTTCTCGGCGATGCTCGAGGAACAGGACGTCGATATCATGGCCTGGGCTCTTGGAACCGCCGAGGCGCCCCGGCGCTTCGCTGGGCCAATGATCGATGCCTTGAGGAAACTCGACTACATCAGGATCGCCCGATGAGTGAGCCGCTGCAACGCGTCATCGGCGCCAAACAGCCGCTGACGCTCGCCGGCGTTCCAAGCGGCTTCCTGCCGTGGCTCACGGCAGACCTTGCGCGCGCGGCCCACGGCCGAAGCGGAAGCAGCCGGGCGGTTGCGATCGTCGCCGACGAGGTCGAGATGCGCTCGCTCGCCGAGACGGTTCCCTTGTTTGCGCGGGAGGTCGAGGTCCTGACCCTCCCCGGCTGGGACTGCCTTCCCTTCGATCGTGCGTCTCCTGCGCTTCGGGTCATGGCGGAACGGCTTGCGACGCTTAGCGCTCTCCAGGGGAAGCGCGACAGGCCGCAGCTTCTTGTTGCGACGGCGAGCGCCGCCAGTCAGCGCCTGCTGACCCCCTTCCGCATCCGCCAGCTGACGCGGAAGATCGCCGAGGGCGAGCGACTTCCACGTGAAGCGCTTGTCGAACAGCTGAATGCCCTTGGCTACCAGCGCGCTGACACGGTCGCCGAACATGGAGAATATGCGGTCCGGGGATCGCTGATCGACCTGTTTCCGGCGGGCCAGGAACTTGCCCTTCGCCTGGATTTCTTCGGTGACGAGATCGATAGCCTCCGCCGCTTCGACCCCGCCGACCAGCGTTCCACCGACAAGGCCGAGGAATTCATCCTGATGCCGGCCTCCGAAGCCCTGCTCGACCCCGACAGCATCAAGCGCTTCCGTTCGGCCTATCGCGAACAATTCGGGGCAACGGCAACGCAGGACCCGCTTTACCAGGCGCTTTCCGAGGGTCGCCGGATGGCTGGGATGGAGCATTGGCTGCCCCTCCTCGAGGAGCGGCTGTCGACCCTTTTCGATCATCTTGGCGACGCTGATCTCGTTATCCGTGACGCGGCGGCCGACCAGGCGCTCGAGGGACGCCGTGAAGCCATCACCGACTATTACCAGAACCGCGTTCGCGCGATGGAAGGCGAAGCCGGCAGCTATCGTCCGCTCGAGCCCGACACACTTTACCTTGGCAAGGACGAATGGTCGGCCTTTGTCGACCAGCGCCCGATCCATCTCGCCTCGCCATTCCCGGAGCCCGAATCAGACCGGGTGATGGAATTCGGAGTGCAGGCGGCCCGCGACTTCACGCCAGAGCGCGCGCAGCAGACGAACGTCTATGAAGCCGTTGCAAAGCATATCGGCGAGCTTCGACGGACGAACCACAAGGTCGTGCTCGCGAGCTACACCGCTGGTGCCCGGGAGCGGTTGTCGGGTCTCCTTGAGGACCATGGCCTCAAAGCACACCGGCAGGTCGAGACCTGGCAGGAAGCGCTTGGCTCGAAGACGCAGCCGGCACTTCTCGTCCTTCCGCTCGACCACGGCTTCACGACGCCTGAAGTCGCAGTCCTCACCGAGCAGGACATGCTCGGCGACCGGCTCGTGCGGCGACGCAAGAAGCGCAAGGCTGCAGACGCCTTCCTGCACGAGCTTTCGACGCTGTCGCCGGGCGATCTCGTCGTCCATGCCGATCATGGCATCGGACGCTACGAAGGCCTGACGCAAATTCCGGTAAGCAAGGTGCCGCACGACTGTG
Source organism: Sphingomicrobium sp. (assembly GCA_035555075.1). GTDB lineage: Bacteria > Pseudomonadota > Alphaproteobacteria > Sphingomonadales > Sphingomonadaceae > Sphingomicrobium. The sequence goes on from DATMHD010000094.1 coordinate 4,927, forward strand.
TCGCGCTTGAATATGCGCGCGGCGACAAGCTCTATGTCCCAGTCGAGAATATCGAGCTACTGACCCGCTACGGCAGCGAGAGCGAGGGCGTCTCGCTCGACAGCCTCGGCGGCGAGGCGTGGCAGCGCCGCAAGTCGAGGATGAAGGAGCGGATCCGCGAGATTGCGGGTGAGCTCATCAAGGTCGCTGCAATGCGTGCCACCCGCCCCGGCGTGATCGCGGAAGCGGATGCGAGCTATCCCGCCTTCGTCGACCGGTTCCCTTATGAGGAGACCGACGACCAGGACCGCGCGATCGCGGAGGTGCTTGGTGATCTCGAGGCGGGCAAGCCAATGGACCGGCTGGTCTGCGGCGACGTCGGCTTCGGGAAGACGGAAGTCGCGCTGCGGGCCGCGTTCGTCATGGCCATGTCGGGCCGACAGGTCGCGCTGATCTGCCCGACCACCTTGCTTGCCCGCCAGCATTACAGGAATTTCGTCGAACGGCTCCAGGGCTTTCCCCTGAATGTCGGGAGGCTGTCGCGCCTCGTTCCCGGAGCAGAAGCGAAAAAGACCAAGGAAGGCCTTGCCAACGGCACCGTCGACATCGTCATCGGCACGCATGCACTCCTTGCCAAGACCATTCAATTCAAGCGTCTGGGGCTCGTCATTGTCGATGAGGAGCAGCATTTCGGCGTTGCCCACAAGGAGCGGCTGAAGGCGCTGAAGGCCGACGTCCATGTGCTGACGCTCACTGCAACGCCGATTCCGCGCACGCTCCAGATGGCAATGAGCGGGCTTCGCGAGCTCTCGGTGATCCAGACGCCGCCCGTCGACCGCCTCGCGGTACGCACCTACGTGACCCCGTGGGACGCGGTTGTCCTTCGGGAGGCGCTGCTGCGCGAGCATTTCCGCGGCGGCCAGAGTTTCTTCGTCGTTCCCCGGATCGCGGATCTGCCGGACATGGAGGAATGGCTTCGCGCCCAGGTCCCTGAAGTGAAGTTCATCACCGCGCACGGCCAGATGAGCGCGACCGAGGTCGAGGAGCGGATGAGCGCTTTCTATGACCGTAAGTATGACGTCCTCCTGTCGACCACCATCGTCGAGAGCGGACTGGATATCCCCAATGCGAACACGCTGATCGTCTACCGGTCCGATCGGTTCGGGCTTGCCCAGCTCTATCAGCTGCGGGGCCGCGTCGGACGATCCAAGACCCGCGCTTACGCTTATCTCACGATGCCTTCGGACCGGACGGTCACCGAGGGCGCGCAGAAACGGCTGCAGGTTCTTGCCGACCTCGACAGCCTTGGCGCCGGCTTCCAGCTTGCAAGCCATGACCTCGACATCCGCGGCGCCGGTAACCTGCTCGGCGACGAGCAGTCGGGGCACATCAAGGAAGTCGGGTTCGAGCTCTACCAGTCGATGCTCGAGGACGCGATTGTGGAGACCAAGGCCGGCGGCATCGCCCGGCAGGAAGAATTCACGCCGCAGATCAGCGTCGATGCACCGATCATGATCCCGGAGACCTATGTCCCCGACCTTGATCTTCGGATGGGACTCTATCGCCGCCTTGGAGAACTCGAGGATCGACAGGCCATCGATGCCTTCGCCGCCGAAATGATCGACCGCTTCGGAACCCTCCCTGAGGAAACCGCGAACCTCATGAAGATCGTCGAGGTGAAGCTGAACTGCCGCGAGGCCTTCGTTTCCAAGCTCGACATCGGCCCCAAGGGGGCTGTCGTGACTTTCGCCGAGAGCGGATTTCCGGATCTTCCGGGACTCCTTGGCTACATCGACCGTCTGAAAGGCTCTGCCAAGCTCAGGCCGGACAGCAAGATGACTGTCGCAAGGGATTGGGGGACCCCCGGGGCCAGGCTGAACGGTGCACTGCAGCTGTCCCGCGGACTTGCCCGGGTCGCTGCGGCCGGCGAGAAGAAGGAAGCCGCCTGAGCCAAGCATCGGACGGCTCAACCGTCCGATGCGGCATTGCCTCAGACGAACTCGGCGTTCGCCGCAGCAACGAAGCGGCTGAGTTCCTCATGGGTGAGAGCGCCTGCGCCAAGGAAGCCCTGATAGAGGTCGCAACCCCATTGCGCGAGAAGCGCGAGCTGGCCGGTGGTTTCGACGCCTTCAACGACGACCTTGAGCTCGAGTTCGCGCGCAAGGTGAATGAGCGCCTTGACCACGATCCGGTCACGTTCGCCGCCGACGAGGTCGGCGATGAGACCCCGATCGATCTTGATTGCGTCGAGCGGCAGCGTCGTAAGATAGGCAAGGCTCGCGTAGCCCGTGCCGAAATCATCGACCGCGATCCCTATCCCTGCCTCGCGGAGACGTTCCAGCCGCTCTGTCACGGCCTCCTGGTCGACAAGGAGCGCGCTTTCGGTGATTTCCGCGGTGATGCGTTTGGGATCGATACCGGCAGCTCGGATCTCGTCGAGGAGCCAGTTTTCATAGCCTTCCCGGGAGATGTCGGCGGGAAGGACATTTACCGAAAGACCAAGGCCCCTGAGAGGTCCCTCCCAGACGGCAGCGCAGCGAAGGGCCTTTCGCTGCACAAGACGCGACAACCGCTCGCCAAGGCCCCCCGCATTGGCACGTGCGAACAGGAGCTCTCCACCTGCAGCGACGGGCGAACGGGCAAGCGCCTCGGCGCCAAGGATGCGACCGGAGCGAGGTTCGATCAGCGGTTGGAAGAGGACGTCGATCTGCTCGTGCGCAATCGCTGCTTCGAGCATCAGATCGCGTCGCGGTGTGGCGGGTGCCGGTGCCCCTGCGTCCGACGCCCGCCGTCCCCACTTACCCATGTTATCCCAGGTCAACACTTCCTCCCCCAAACACCAAAAATGTCGTCCCTGGTCACACAAGTGCCGAGCTAGTCGCCTCGTCCGCACGGTGGAATGTCGGGGTTCCGCCACGGCCCGAAACGGGACAGTGACGTTGCCGGCATCAGCTCCTATCTTGTGCTCCAGCGACACTGACGAGGAGCGACTGGTTGAACGCGGACGCGCCTGCCCCCGGCGATCACTCGAGGCTCGATCTTGGAAGCCTCGGGATCGGACTTGTCTCCTCGCACACCGACGTCGCGCGCGCGGCCGAAGCGCTGCTGCGGAGGCGCTATGATTTTGCCAGCGAGGAGGAAGCACAGACTTTGGTCGCTCTGGGAGGCGACGGGTTCATGCTGCAGTCCCTCCACCGGATGCTCGAGGCCGGGAACCCAAAGCCCGTCTTCGGAATGAACAGAGGCACCGTCGGCTTTCTCATGAACGACTGGCGGATCGACCAGCTTCGGGAACGCATCGCGGGCGCAAAGGCGATCCGTGTCGCGCCGCTCCAGATGTGCGCGACAAACGTCAGCGGCGAGAAGTTCACCTACTCGGCAATGAACGAAGTCTCCCTTTTGAGGGAAACCCGGCAGACCGCGAAGATCGAGATATCGGTCAATGGCCGCGTGGCGCTCCCCGAACTTGCCTGTGACGGCGTCCTCGTCGCGACGCCCGCCGGATCGACGGCTTATAATCTGTCCGCGAGGGGACCGATCCTTCCGCTCCAGGCCAAGATGCTGGCCCTGACCCCCATCAGTCCCTTCCGGCCCCGCCGCTGGTCGGGGGCGATCCTTCCCGACGATACAGCCGTCTGCTTCACGATCCTCGAGGCGGAAAACCGGCCCGTGTCGGCCGTTGCCGACCAGATCGAGGTTCGCGACGTCGCACGGGTGGAAGTGCGCCTCGATCGCGAACGCTCGCTCACATTGCTGTTCGATCCAGAACATGCGCTCGACGAACGCATTGCAATGGAGCAATTTGCGACGTGATGGCTTGCCTTTAAGGAGTTGGGCGCTATCTAGCCGCCCTGCCCGCACGCGGGACACTCCCCGGTAGCTCAGCGGTAGAGCATCCGACTGTTAATCGGACGGCCGCCTGTTCGAATCAGGCCCGGGGAGCCATTTCAAACATAACCTTTTGTTTGCGGCGCCTTGGCTCCCGCGCTTGGCGAATTGATCGGCAGACGGCGTGAGCAATATCCATGGGTAATCCCCGCCGGTTTATTTATGGTTAACTATATGTTAATTTCCCGCCGCGGGGCCAGATGTCGGCTTTGCGTAAAGGGGGCACACATGTTTAAAGCAGCCGCATTGCTTGCCGGTGCGTCGCTGGCGCTTTTCGCGACACCCGCGCTGGCTGCCATCACCTATACGGGCGCCAATACG
>DATMHD010000095.1:0-2398 GCA_035555075.1 Sphingomicrobium sp.
GCATGAGATCGACCTGAAGCGCCCCCCAAAGCACGAGTGCACGGCCCGCTTCATTCCACGCCCGAGATTCCATGAGCATCCGCCGGACGTCGGGATGGACGATGATGGGATCGGCCTTGGCGTCGGTGTCGCGCTCGCTCCCCTTCAATGCTCGGCCCTGCCGCCGGTCGCGCGCATAGTTTGCGGCGTTCTGATACGCGACCTCGCCCTGGGCGACGCCCTGGAGGCCAACGCCGAGACGTGCTGCATTCATCATGATGAACATGGCCTGGAGGCCCTTCTCGGGCTCACCTACGAGCCAGCCCTTCGCTCGATCATAGTTCATGACGCAGGTCGCGTTCCCGTGGATTCCCATCTTCTTCTCGAGGGCACCGCAGGAAACGCCATTGCGCTCGCCGATCGAACCATCCTGGTTGACGAGGAATTTCGGGACAACGAAGAGGGAAATCCCCTTGACGTTGTCAGGTGCGCCGACCCGCTTTGCAAGCACCAGATGGATGATATTCTCGGAAAGATCGTGTTCACCGGACGAGATGAAGATCTTCGTGCCGGTGATCGAATAGCTGCCATCGAGATTATCCTCCGCCCTCGTCTTCAGCAGACCAAGGTCCGTGCCGCAGTGCGGCTCGGTGAGGTTCATCGTACCGGTCCATTTGCCGGTCGCCATGTTGGGCACATATCGCCGCTTGAGCTCGTCAGATCCCTTGACCAGCAGCGATGCGATCGCGCCCGAGGTCAGGCCCTGGTACATCTCGAAGCTGTGGTTGGCCGAAAGGATATATTCGCTGACCGCCGTTCCGATCACTTGCGGAAGCCCCTGCCCGCCATATTCCTCGGGAACGGTGAGGGTCGGCCAGCCGGCCTCGCAGAACTGGTTCCAGGCTTCCTTGAATCCCGGCGGGGTCGTTACCGATCCATCGTCCGAACGCTTGCATCCGACCTCGTCGCCAATGCGGTTGAGCGGCTGGAGAACCTCCGCGCAGAACCGGACCGCCTCTTCGAGAATGGCTTCGATGAGATCAGGGGTGGCATTGGCAAAGCCCGGAAGGTTCGAATAGCGACCGATGTCGAGCACATTCTCCAGGATGAAGCGGGTGTCACGCACCGGCGCGGAATAGGTCGGCATTGCTTACCTCCGTGTCAGTACCATCCCTAGCCGTCCGCGTCCGGTCTCGTCCAGCACCTGTAAATGTCGAACCGCTCATATTAGAATTTCTTCCTGAGCGATTTTCACGATGAAGCATTTGAGACTGCTTGCGCTCGCCGCCATCATGTCGGCCCCGGCAAGTGCTGCACCCCACTCGCAGACCGCAGTTCTTGCCGGAGGCTGCTTCTGGGGCATGGAAACCGTGTTCGAGCATGTGAAAGGCGTCAATGACGTCGTCTCGGGCTACGCTGGAGGCGGAGCAGCGGACGCGAACTACGACAGGGTCAGTTCCGAACGCACATTGCATGCGGAGACCGTGAGGATCAGCTACGATCCCTCTAGGATCAGCTACGCCCAGCTCCTGGAGATCTATTTCAGCGTTGCGCACGATCCCACCGAGATCGACCGCCAGGGTCCGGATGTGGGCCACAGCTATCGCTCCGCGATCTTTCCGCAGACGCCCGAACAGGACCGCTTCGCACGAGCCTTCATCGCCCGCCTCAACGCCGCCCACGTCTACAAGGCACCCATTGCAACCAAGATCGAAAGCGGAGCCTTCTTCCCAGCGGAAGCCTATCATCAGGGCTTTGCCCGCAAGCACCCCTATTTTCCCTACATCCTTGTGAACGACCGGCCAAAAGTCGCAGCGCTGCAGCGAAAATTCCCCGCGCTTTACAAGGCTTAAGACCACTAAGCGGTTAAGATTTCACGGAATATTGGCGACGGGGGCGACAAAGGTGGACCCTCGCCCTATATGACGCGCAAGTTACCGCCACCGCCCCGGGGGAACCTCGTGCTGACGACCAATCCGTTCGACGACGACAAGCTGCGCGAGGAGTGCGGCATCTTCGGGATCTGGGGTGCCGACAATGCCGCGAGCTTTGTTGCCCTGGGACTCCACACCTTGCAGCACCGTGGCCAGGAAGCCGCCGGCATCACGACCTTCGACGGCAGGCATTTCCACTCCCACCGGGCGATGGGCCATGTCGCCGGGAACTTCGACCGGGACGACATCATCCGGCGGCTCGCAGGCCGTTCCGGCATCGGCCATGTGCGCTATTCGACGACGGGCGAAACGGCGCTGCGCAATGTCCAGCCATTGTTTGCGGAGCTTGCCGAGGGCGGTTTTGCAGTCGCTCACAACGGCAATCTTTCCAACGCGATGAAGCTGCGCCGGACGCTCAATCGCCGCGGATCGATCTTCCAGTCCACCAGCGACACCGAAGTCATCATCCATCTGGTTGCAACGTC
>DATMHD010000096.1:0-4521 GCA_035555075.1 Sphingomicrobium sp.
TCATGACGAACGATGCACCTGACCAGCAGCCCCAATCGTCCGGAGATTTCGTCAACCGCATCGAGGCCGAACTCCTACGCACGCGCAAGGTGCTGATCTTCGGCGACATCCACGACCGCCTTGCAAGGGACGTCTGCTCACGTCTGCTTCTACTCGCCGATCGTGATGCCGACGCACCGATCGATATCTACATCAATTCCCCCGGCGGGCACGTCGAATCGGGCGACACCATCCACGACATGGTGCGCTTCATCCGCAACGACGTGACCATCAACATGATCGGCACGGGCTGGGTCGCAAGCGCAGGCGCGCACATCTTTCTTGCCGGTGCGAAGGATCGCCGCCTCTGCTTGCCGAACACGCGCTTTCTCCTTCATCAACCCGCCGGAGGAGCGCGCGGAATGGCCGCGGACATCGAGATCGAGGCACGCGAGATCCTGCGGATGCGGGAGCGTCTCGTGCGCATCATCTCCGAAGAGACCGGCCAATCGGTCGAACGCATCAACAAGGACATCAACCGTAACCACTGGCTGACGGCCGACGAGGCGATCGACTATGGAATGGTGACGAGCATCATCCGCGATCCCCGGGACATTCCGCGCAAATAGACGGGCTAGTGCCGAACCGCCGGTTCGCCTGCGCCACCCGGCCCATGGACCGGCGGCTCCGCAGCATGCTCGTCCTCATCGGCCCACTCGATTGGCTGGAGCGGCTCGACCAGGGCTCGTGCAAGGACCTGGTCGACATGGTCGACCGGGATGATCTCCAGTCCTTCCGTGACTGTGCCTGGAAGTTCGGCAAGGTCCTTCTCGTTCTCCGCCGGGATCAGCACCGTCGTGATCCCGCCGCGAAGCGCTGCAAGGAGTTTCTCCTTCAGGCCGCCGATCGGAAGGACTCGTCCGCGAAGCGTCACTTCGCCAGTCATTGCGACGTCTCGCCTCACGGCAACGCCGCTAAGTGTCGAGATCATGGCCGTCACCATGCCGATGCCGGCCGATGGTCCGTCCTTGGGAACGGCTCCTTCGGGCAAGTGGACGTGGATGTCCTTGCGCGCGAAGATCGACGGTTTGACGCCATAAGCAGGAGCTCGTGCCTTGACGAAGCTCATTGCGGCCTGGATCGATTCCTGCATCACTTCGCCGAGCTTGCCGGTGGTCTTTATCTGGCCCTTGCCAGGGACAGTGACCGCCTCGATCGTAAGGAGTTCCCCGCCGACCTCGGTCCAGGCAAGTCCGGTGACAGCACCGATCTGGTCTTCTTCCTCGCCGATTCCGTAACGGAATTTCCTCACGCCGAGGAACTCGCCGAGGTTCTCAGGCGTCAGCTCGATCCTCTCGGCCTTGCCTTCGAGGATCTGGCGAAGGGACTTTCTGGCGACCTTTGCAAGTTCGCGCTCCAGCGTGCGGACGCCCGCCTCGCGAGTGTAGTGGCGGATCATCGCCCTCAGGGCATCGTCACTATAGGTCAGCTCCTCGGCCTTCAGGCCATGGGCATCCATCTGCTTCGGGATGAGATGCTGCTTCGCGATCTGGACCTTCTCGTCCTCAGTGTAGCCCTCGAGGCGGATGATCTCCATGCGGTCCATCAACGGCTGGGGCATGTCGAGCGAGTTCGCAGTAGTCACGAACATCACGTCCGACAGATCATAGTCGAGCTCGAGATAATGGTCCTGGAACTTGTTGTTCTGCTCGGGGTCGAGCACTTCGAGGAGCGCCGATGACGGATCGCCGCGGAAGTCCTGTCCAAGCTTGTCGATCTCGTCGAGCAGGAAGAGCGGATTGGATGTCCCGGCCTTCTTGATGTTGGAGATGATCTTCCCAGGGAGAGAACCGATGTAGGTCCGCCGGTGTCCACGGATCTCAGCCTCGTCCCGAACCCCGCCAAGCGACTGACGAACGAATTCGCGGCCGGTCGCGCGGGCGATCGAGCGCCCAAGCGAGGTCTTGCCGACGCCAGGAGGTCCGACGAGGCACAGGATCGGGCCCTTGAGCTTGTTCGTGCGAGCCTGGACGGCAAGATATTCGACGATCCGGTCCTTGACCTTCTCGAGCCCGTAATGGTCCTCGTCGAGCACGGCCTGTGCTTCGGCGATGTCCTTCTTGAGCTTGGATTTCTTGCCCCATGGAAGGCCGAGCAGGACGTCGAGATAATTGCGCGCGACCGTCGCTTCAGCCGACATGGGCGCCATTGCCCTAAGCTTCTTCAGCTCGGCGTTAGCCCGGTTCCGGGCTTCCTTGCTGAGCCGGGTCTTGCGGATCTTCTCCGCGAGCTCCTGAAGTTCGTCGCCGCCCTCCTCGCTCTCGTTTCCAAGCTCGCGCTGGATCGCCTTGAGTTGCTCGTTGAGATAATATTCGCGCTGCGTCTTCTCCATTTGCCGCTTCACGCGGCTCCTGATCTTCTTTTCGACCTGAAGCACGCCAAGTTCGCCTTCCATGAAGGCGAACACCATCTCGAGACGCCGAGACGGGTTCAGCTCGCCAAGGAGAGCCTGCTTGTCGGCAACCTTGATGGACAGATTTGACGCGACGGCATCGGCGAGTGCCGATGGATCCTCGATCTCGCCGAGCTGGATTCCGGTTTCGGGCGGGAGTCGCTTGTTGAGCTTCGTGTAATTCTCGAACTGGTCGACGACCGAGCGCATGAGCGCCTGGGCCTCGGGCCCCGCCGCCTGCTCGTCCTCGACCTCCTCAATCTCGGCCGCCATGTAGCCCTCGCGAGGGACGAGGTTCACGAGGCGGGCCCGTTTGACGCCTTCGACCAGGACCCTCACGGTTCCGTCGGGAAGCTTCAGGAGCTGCATCGCCGTCGCAACCACGCCAAGATCATAAAGGGCGTCCCGGTCGGGATCGTCTTCGCCCGGATCGAGCTGCGCGACGAGGAACAGTTCCTTCTCGGCGGCCATCGCGGCCTCGAGCGCGGCGACCGACTTTTCACGGCCGACGAACAGCGGAACGATACGCTGCGGGAATACGACGATGTCGCGCAGCGGCAGAATTGGGAGAAAGCGAGTCATGCCCTGATATATGGGCTGCCCCCCTGCCCCGCGCAACAAAGGCAGGAACATTCGGCGGCCGCTACTCGCTGTTAGCGGCGAAGGAGCGAATGGAAATGGCTGAGGATCGCGAAAAGGTCAGCACCGGCCCCAATGATCGCCCGCTCGACGAGACGATCGCCGGAACGGGTCCGGGAATCCCCGACGATGCGCTTGCTCCAGGCGAGGACCTGCCAGAGCCGCCGACCGATGAAGAAGTCGAGCGAATTGCCGAAAAGCTTGGCGCCGCGAGGACAGAGCGGGACACGCTTCCGCTCGACGGTGAGTAAATCGCGGCGGAAGCGCGCTGTTGATTCTGTAATCGTTCAGTTTCGATGACTATCCTGTCACCGTGACAAAGCGCCATTACCTCCTCGCGCTCAGCGCGTTCGCAATCCCTGCTGCCGCCGCGGCGCAGCTGAACGGAAACTGGCCCGTGCCGGGCGCAGTCCCGCCGCCGCCGCCCCGGGGCGCTCCTGCGACACGCCCTGTGGTCGCGGAGCCGTGGATGGCCCGCCCCGCGCCCATGGGCCAGCCGTGGCAGTCGCCGGCCGCCGAACAGGGCAAGGCCGCCGCTCTTGAGCCGATCGACCTGCCGCCGGCGATCGAACAGGGCGTCGACATGATCTATATCGACGAGGAGCTCGTCCCGAAGGCAGTCCATGACGAGAGCGCCGGCGGGTCAATGAGCTTTGCCGCTTGGAGCGGCGCTCCTGTCGATCTCTTCACTTCGGTCAATCCTATTTATACCGATCTTCGGCGCGGACTTGTGAAGTACCAGCAGCGCTGGGGAAGCCTCCCCCAGATGCCGGTTCCCGAAGGGCCCGCGCTCAAGTCCGGAATGTCCGGCGAGAGAGTTGCCGCCCTGCGCGCGCGTCTTGGGCTTGCCGACGGTAGCAAGTATGATGCGGCCCTCGCGGCGCAGGTGAAGGAATTCCAGTCGGTCCATGGCATCAAGCCGGACGGAATTGCCGGCGCCGGGACGATCCAGGCGCTTAACCGGGGCGCCCAATATTATGAACAGCTGATCATCATCAATATGGAGCGGGCGCGACGCCTCCCGGCGCCCGAGGAACAGCGCAAATATGTGCTCGTGGACGCTGGCGATGCCCGTCTCTCGATGTGGCAGAACGGTCGCAAGGTCGACGAGATGAAGGTCGTTGTCGGCAAGGCCGAGACGGCAACCCCCATGATGGCGGCATACATCAAATATGCGAGCGTGAACCCTTATTGGAACGTGCCGCCCGAGCTCGTCCGGAGCCTCGTCGCACCGCGGGTCGTTGCACAGGGCGTGAAGTATCTGACCGACCGGGAATATCAGGTTCTGACCGACTACAGCGACGATGCGCAGACCATCGATCCCAACAGCGTCGATTGGAACGCAGTCGTGGACGGCCGCCAGGAAGTCCGCTTGAGGCGGCTTCCGAGCCCGGCAAATTCGATGGGCATGATGAAGTTCATGCTACCCAATTATTTCGGCATCTATCTCC
>DATMHD010000097.1:0-2894 GCA_035555075.1 Sphingomicrobium sp.
GTCCCTGATCGATCCGAGATAATGCTGCTGCGTCATCCACTCGATCATCAGGATGACGAGTCCGACTGCGAGCGGATCGTGACGGAGTACTTCGGCGCCGATTGCTTCCGAAGGGCCGATCATTTTGCAGTCGTCCGGAAATCCCCGCACGAATGGCTGGTGCTAGCGCTTGAACAGATGGATGTGCTTGGCTTCCTCGCCTGCGAAATTGAGAAGCGCCCTGACGCGCCAGTCGTCGCCCATCAGGTGCGGACGCGCATGGTCGATGAGGAACGGCAGAATGAACTCTTCGACGATGCCGAAGATACTAAGGTACTGATGGGCACTGATCTGGTTGAGAACCCGCTGCTCGAAGGGATTGAGTGTCGCGATCGCACCCGTCCTCGCGAGACTCTCGGGCATGAAGTTGCGCGAAAAGTCGAGTTCCTGGTCGGTGCGAAAAATATCGTCGAGCTGCCACTGCGCGCGCAGTGAAGACGAAAGCGTCGCTTCATAATTAAAGTCGTGGTACATGATCGTTCCCCTTAGATATTCAGTATTGCCGGCACGACTGCCGTCGAAACGGCAAAGATACCGCTCAAAAGAGCGAAGAAAAGCGACGCAGCGCGTCGCTTCTGAAGTTCGATTTCATGTTCAATCATCTCTCGTTGCCCTTCATCAACTGGTGTGAGTCCGCCCATCCTTGCAAAGCGATGCTTTCCGGACCTTGCGAACTTCTCCCGCATTTGATGGATTGCATGTAGTTGAACCGGACATTTGCCAAAATGACCGTGCTGCCGGATAATTTGACCGAAACGCCGCATTCGCATGCGGGACAGGGGCCACGTTTGGACGTCCTGGACGAGATCCTGCGCTCGCTCCGCTTGACCGGCGGGGTCGTGATCGACGCCGAATTCACGGGCGATTATTGTGTTCGTGCGCAGTTCACGCCCGATCATTGCGCGCCGTGGTTCTCGGTCCCGCAGCGACTGATCGCCTATCATTACGTGCGTTCGGGGCAGACGATCGTCGAGGCCGAAGGAATGGCACCGGTCACTCTCGAAGCCGGAAGCATCGTCATCCTGCCACGGAACGATCCGCATGTTCTGACAAGCCGGAGCGGTGTCCCCCCGGCTGACGTCAGCGAGATCACCTGGATCACCGCGGAGGGCATCCACCGTGTATCGAGCGGTACGCAAGGGAAGAGGACCCATGTCTGGTGCGGCTTCCTTGGTACCGGAAAGGCGGGCGACCATCCGTTGATCGATGCGCTCCCGCCGCTCCTCACCCTCAATGTCGCAGGCCAGGAAGCGCAATGGCTCGACAGCTCGATGCGCTTCCTCTCGGAAGGAAGCCCTCCACCGGAAATGGTGGCGAAGATGGCCGAACTGTTCCTCGCGCAGGCCATCCGCGACTATGTCGAGCAGCTTCCTTCGACCTCCAGGGGCTGGCTTCGGGGGTTGACCGATCCTGCGGTCTCAAAGGCGCTGTCGATCATCCATGAGCGCTATGCGGAAGACCTCGACGTCGAGATGCTGGCGCGTGAGGCGGGCGTCTCGCGCAGCGTCCTTGGCGAGCGCTTCAGCGAACTCCTCAATGATTCGCCCATGCATTATTGCGCTGCATGGCGGATGCGCGTCGCGGCCAACCTCCTTCGGGATGGAGGCTTGAACACGGCAAATGTGGCCTACGCGGTAGGCTTTGCGAGCGAGGCCGCGTTCAACCGCGCGTTCAAGCGCGAATATGGCGTTCCCCCGGCAACCTGGCGCAAGCAAGCTGAAGCCGAGGAGGCGGCGAGGGCAAGGCGCGCGGAGACTCGCGAGCTTCCACCCCAGAAGGTCCTCTATTGCAAGGCAAGGGACGGGACGAGGCTTGCCTATTCGGTGAGTGGAGAGGGGCCGGCGATCGTCAAGACTGCCAACTGGCTGAACCATATCCAGTATGACTGGGACAGCCCGCTTTGGCGGCACTGGATCGACGAATTCACGAGAGGGCGGCAGCTGGTCCGCTACGACGAGCGCGGCAACGGACTTTCGGACTGGGATAGTCCGGACCTCTCGTTCGATGCCTTCGTTGACGATCTTGTAAGCGTCGTCGCCTGCGCGAAGGTCGAGCAATTCGATCTTCTTGCGATCAGTCAGGGTGCAGCCGTCGCTTTGGCCTTTGCGGCGCGCCAGCCACAGCGGGTCCGAAGGCTCGTCATCTGCAACGGTTATGCGGCAGGATGGGCAGTCCGGGGTGATCCGATCGAGGTCGCCCGGCGCGAGGCAATGGTCACCCTCGCCGAGGTTGGCTGGGGCGCGGACAATCCCGCGTACCGGCAGCTTTTCACGCAGCATTACATCCCGGGTGCGAGCCCCAAACAGATGGCATGGTTCAACGAGATGCAGCGGGTTTCGACTTCGCCTCGAAATGCCGTCCGGCTGCAGCGGATCCTCTCGAAGATCGACGTTCGCTCGCTTCTTTCGCAGGTGCGCACGCCCACGCTCATCTTTCATTCCCGCAACGATCAGGCCGTGCCCTTTTCGCAGGGAGCTGAACTTGCGTCGGGAATCCCCGACGCGCAGTTCATCCCGCTCGAAAGCCGCAATCATATCCTGCTGAGCGACGAGCCAGCCTGGCATCGATTCACGACCGAGCTGCGGCGCTTCCTTGGCGAAAGGGCCGGAACCTAGGGGTCGATGGGGCGCCGGGGACCATCCGAGCGCCAGTGCTGCTTCTTGATTCCGAGCCGGTCGAGCCGGTCCACGATGTCCGACATCCAGCTCGTGCGCCGGATGGCGATCGGCCGCCATGAGAGCAGGTCAAAACCCGTCCAGGGCACAAAGGGGCTGCGTCGTGCGAACGCCCAGATTTCGGCGCGGACCGTCGGCGAGGTCGAGCTTCCCCGCGCATGGAAGCCGCACGTGTCGATG
>DATMHD010000098.1:0-3751 GCA_035555075.1 Sphingomicrobium sp.
CGATCCGTAACCGAACGGGTGCCTTCTTCAGCCAGCTTCCAGCGACCATCACGCCGGGCCGGCCCATAGATTCCACGAACCGGCTCGGGCTTGGTGCCATAGCGGCCGAACGCCCGCTCGAGGGCATCCGAAATCTCGCCCAGCGTTGCCCGCGCCCGGGCTGCTTCGATGCTGAGCCGAAGAAGGTTTTCCTCGCCGCGAGCGCCGTTCTCGAGCGCGTCGAGCGCCGAGCCCACCCTTTCCTCGTCGCGACTCGCCCGCACCTTCTCGATCTTCGTGATCTGCGATGCGCGGACCTTGGCATTATCCACTTCGAGGATCTCGACCGGAGGCTCCTCTGCCAGGCGGTAGCGATTGACGCCCACGATCACCGTTTCGCCCGTGTCGACCTTCGCTGCGCGGGCTGCTGCAGCTTCCTCGATCCGGTGTTTTGGCAGTCCTTCGGCGACGGCCTTGGTCATGCCGCCATGCGCCTCGACTTCCTGGATCAGCTCCCAGGCATGCTCCTCGAGCTCACGTGTGAGCGCCTCGACGTAGAAGCTTCCTCCGAGAGGATCGGCGACCGAAGTGACGCCGCTCTCCTCGGCAAGGATCAGCTGCGTGTTGCGTGCGATGCGGGCGCTGAAATCGGTCGGAAGGGCGATCGCCTCGTCGAAGCTGTTCGTGTGGAGAGACTGCGTTCCGCCGAGGACTGCAGCGAGCGCCTCGATGGTGGTCCTGATGATGTTGTTGTACGGATCCTGCTCGGTGAGGCTGACCCCCGAGGTCTGGCAATGGGTGCGAAGGCGCTTGGACTCGTCCTTCTGAGCGCCAAGACCGGTCATGATCCGGTGCCACAAGGTCCTCGCGGCACGAAGCTTTGCGACCTCCATGAAGAGGTTCATGCCGATCCCGAAGAAGAAGCTCAGGCGGGGCGCGAAATCGTCGATATCGAGACCATCCGCCTTGGCGCAGCGGACATATTCCATCCCGTCCGCCAGTGTGTAGGCGAGCTCCTGCACGGCGGTCGCCCCGGCCTCATGCATGTGATAGCCGCTAATCGAGATCGAGTTGAACTTCGGCATCTCCGCCGCGCAGTAAGCGATGATATCGCTGACGATGCGCATCGAGGGCTCGGGCGGATAGATATAGGTGTTTCGAACAGCGAACTCTTTGAGGATATCGTTCTGGATGGTGCCGGTAAGCGTTGCGTGGGGGACGCCCTGCTCTTCGCCCGCGACGATGAAGAAGGCCATGACTGGGAGCACGGCTCCGTTCATCGTCATGCTCACCGACATCTTGTCGAGGGGGATCCCGTCGAACAGCAATTTCATGTCCTCGACGGTATCGATCGCGACGCCGGCCATGCCGACGTCCCCGGCGACCCGCGGATTATCGCTGTCGTAGCCGCGATGGGTGGCAAGATCGAAGGCGACGCTTAGGCCCTTCTGGCCGGCAGCAAGGTTCCGCCGATAGAAAGCATTCGACTCTTCTGCAGTCGAGAATCCCGCATATTGCCGGATCGTCCAGGGGCGGCCCGCGTACATGGTCGCATAGGGACCGCGCGTGAATGGTGCGACGCCCGGATAGCCGCTGTCGATACCTTCGGCCTCGTCAGGTCCATAGACCGTGCTTAGGCGGATGCCCTCGAACGTCTCTTTGCTGAGGTCCTTGCCGCGGCTCTCCTTTGAAGCGAGCAGTTTCCAGTCGGATTTCGAAGGGTGGTCGGTCACGCGCGCGGCTTAGCGCCACGTTCGGGCAATCGCCAGTCGGTTGACGACAAGGAAGAGGCGAGCGTCGGTCAGCAGATCTGTGTAACATCGAGGCTCCCGGCAGGGAGCGGACGCAGCAGCTCGCGGGCCGGTACGCCAGGATCGAGCCAGCGGCCGAACTCCTCAGGCGGAAGAACGACGATCTGGCGACCGTGATAAGGCGCAACGTCGGGACCAGGATCTGTCGTCAGCATGGTAAAGGCTTCCCCGACCTTGGGATCGGTCCGCCACAGGCCCGCCACGGCGAACAATGGGGCATCCCGAAGCGTGAAGCGCCACTTGTGCTTGCGCTTCACTTTGGGGTCCGTCTGGGCCGTGAATTCGTAAAAGCCGTCCGCAAGAATGAGGCAGCGGCCGCTCGTGAATTCCCTGCCCTCGGAACGGAAATTATAGACGGGCTTTCCAACTGGCCCAGGCCAGCTCCAGCGCCGCACGACGAGGTCTAGGCCCTGGCGGACAATCGGGCCCGGATCGGTGATTGCAATGTCCCCCGACTGGAGGTTCGGGATGCCTTCAGGGAAACTGAGGGGCATCTGCATGTCACTGAACAGGCGCGCGACCTCGTCCACCGACTTCGACTGGGTGTAGAGGTTGCACATGGGACGGCCCATAAGGGCCGCTCCCACAAGATGCGAATTGAAACTCCCGTGGGCCCGAGCTCCCGATGAACGGGAAACGGGCCAGCACAGTCGGCGGCGCGAGTAACCCAAGTCACTCGACTCTTGATTGGTTTGGAGGAATCATCGCGTCATGACCGAAAAGGGTCGCAACATCGAGGCATTGAAGGCGCAGCGGACGTCTGCGCCGCGCAGGACCACGCGTCCCGGCGAGGACATGGACGTGCTCGTCACCAGGCTTGGGGGCGGACATCTCGACTTTTCCGCGATGCTTGCGATTGCCGACGTCCTGCCGGTGATGATCGGCTATATCGACGACAAACTGACGCTCCAGTTTGCCAATCACCCGTTTGCGGAATGGCTGGAGGTGCCTCGTGCCGACCTCGTCGGTCGCAAGATAATCGACCTCATCGGCGAGGAACGACACCAGCAGCGCGAACCCAATTACCGGCGGGCGCTTTCGGGCGAGAGGCTCTTTTTTGTCTCGCAGTTCGACCACCCGACGCGCGGCAACGTCGCCCTCCAAAGCGATTATGTGCCCTGGGCCGATGTGGAGGGCCGAATCCAGGGTTTCCTTGTCATCCATCAGGATGTGACGGAGCAGCGAACTGCCGAGCGGGCACTTCGCGAAAGCGAGGAGAGGTTCCGCCGCATCGCCAATTCAGCGCCGGCCCTCATGTGGGTCACAAGGATCGACAGGGTCCGCGACTTCGTCAACGAAACCTATGCCGAATTCGCCTGTGGTCCGGGCTGCGATCTCGAGCACGCCCGCACCCTCGACTGGCGCGAACGCATCCATCCCGATGACGTCGAGCGCATCGTCGCGGAAAGCATTGCAGGCGAAGCCTCGCTCAGGCCCTTCACCCTCGAAGGTCGCTACAAGAGGTACGACGGCGAATACCGCTGGCTCCGGACCGTATCGCAACCCCGCTTTGGGCCGGATTCGGAGCTCATAGGCTTCATCGGGGTCGGAACCGACATCACGGTGGCAAAGGAAGCAGAGCTCGAGCTTCGCCGGCAGGTCGAGGAGCAGACCGGACAACTTGCAGCTTCCGAAGCCCAATTTCGCGCCGTGTTCGAAGCGGCTCTGGAAGTGATGGTCCTCCTGAAACCGGATGGAACCGTTCTCGCCGTCAACAACCGTCGCGAGGCCTGGCGTCACCAGAACCCCGCGGCGGCGGTCGGACGCAAGCTTTGGGAAGCACCGACCGTGGGGGCCTATCCGCAGCACGTCCCGGTCATGAAAAAGGCAATCGCAGAAGCTGCGCGCGGAAAGGTCTTCACCGCCGAAGTGAAGATGGAACGGGAAGGAGTGCCCACCGCCTATCTCGATGTCTCGGTCCAGCCGGTCCGGTCGAAGGACGGCAAGATCATTTATCTCTT
>DATMHD010000099.1:0-13212 GCA_035555075.1 Sphingomicrobium sp.
TGACCAGGGCTGCTAACGCGCCGCCCAGCCGCCTGCGAGAAATAGACGAGGAGCTCCTAACCGAGAGTTCCACCGTCAGGGCTGGGGTCGGTCACATTGACGCTGGCAGGCCGCAATTCCTCGATTTCCTCTTCGTCCCTGCTCTCAAGGCCGATCAGCTCGTTGTTCGCGCCCTGGTTCGCCTTGATCAGCTCGTCCAGCTTGGCCTGAAGCGCCGCACCGTCGCGGTTCTGGGTCGCCTGGAGGATCGGCAGGAACAGCAAGGTGAGGACATTGATTGCAAGGTTGGTGCCGTTGATGAGAAGTTCGCTCCTGCTCGCATAGGCCATCACCGAGCCGCCCGCGAGAAGCAGGCACAGGATCATCATCAACGGCTGGCCAATGAACCGTGCCAAATGAGCCGTGACGCGGTGGAACCATGGTCCCACTTCAGTCTCCACCTCTTCAAGTCCGGGGAGTGCAACGCTTGGCCAGTGCCGTCGCTGCAACGGTCGTTGGCACGCTTGCCCACTCCCCTGCCCTCCCCTAACCGCCCGCCGATGTACGCTCGGCGATTCCTCGGCTGCGTGTTCCTGCTGACCCTTCTGGTGGTCGCGGGCGCGTTCGCAATCTACGAGTGGGGCGGCCATGCATTGATCAGCGAAGCCGTCCCCAAAGGCCATTTCCAGCCGGTCAAGGCGGGCGGCGCTCCCGATTACACGGAGGCGTCGAACTGGATCGCTCGTCCGGGCACCCCCGACGACCCGTCGCTCTGGCGTCCCGACGGGGATGCTTCTCCCGATGCCAAAGGCCTGACTGCGAATGTCTTCTACATCCATCCGACAACCTATCTCGAGCGGGACCGATGGAACGCGCCGCTCGAGCCGGGCGGGGAAACGGAGTTTAGGACCCGCCTTTTCGTCCAGAGTCAGGCGAGCGCGTTCAACCAGAGCGGAAGGGTCTGGGCACCGCGATACCGCCAGGCGGCCTTCGGCGCGTTCCTCCTCAAGAGCGAGGATGCCGAGAAGGCACTGGACTTCGCCTACCGTGACGTCGCGGCGGCCTTCGACGAGTTCGTAAAGCAGGTACCGCAAAAAGGCCCGATCATCCTTGCAGCTCACAGCCAGGGAGCACTCCACCTGGAGCGCCTCCTCAAGGAGAAGGTCGCGGGGCAGCCCATCTCCAAGAGGATCGTCGCAGCCTATGTGGTTGGATGGCCGATCAGCTCGGTTGCCGACCTTCCCTCGCTTGGTCTCCCTGCCTGCACGGCGCCGGATGAAGCGGGCTGCATCCTCTCCTGGATGACCTTCGGCGAACCCGCCAATGCCGGGATTCTCCTCGACGAATGGAAGAAGACCAGGGGGCTGAACGGGAGGGCGCGGAGGCCCGAGGACATCCTCTGCGTCAATCCGATCACGGGGACGCAAGGCGGGGCTGGCGAAGCCAAGGACAATCCGGGCGCGCTGGTCCCGACGCCGGATTTCCGGTCGGCAACGCTCCAGCCAGGGATCATCGGGGCACGCTGCGACAAAGGCCTCCTCCTTCTTGGTGGCCTGCCACCGCCGCTCGGGCCATTCGTCCTTCCGGGGAATAATTATCACGTCTACGATTACGCGCTGTTCTGGGGCGCGATCCGGCGCGATGCCGAGCAAAGGCTTGCCGCATGGCATCAGTGATCACCGGCGAGACGATGAAGTTCGCGGGCGAGCTTCCAGGTGGGGGCAAGCTCGCGGGCCTCGATGTCGGGACACGGACAATCGGCATCGCCATCTGCGATGCCGGCTGGCATTTCGCAGGGCCACTCGAGACGATCCGGCGGACAAAGTTCACTCAGGACCTCTCGAGCATCAGGACGATCATCGAACATGAAGGGGTGAAGGGCCTCGTTGTCGGACTTCCGCTCAACATGGACGGAAGCGATGGTCCAAGGACCCAGTCGGTCCGCGCCTTCGCGCGCAACCTTCAGCCGCTCGATCTCCCGCTTTTACTGTGGGATGAGCGCTGGTCGACGAAGGCCGTCGAGCGGGCAATGATCGAGGCCGACGTCAGCCGTGCCCGCCGTGCCGAGAAAGTGGACGCGCTCGCGGCCGCACACATTCTCAAGGGCGCAATCGACGCTCTGGCCAACCTTCCATCGCCGCAATAAGCCCGGCGCTCGTGGACATCCTATCGATCGATTCCCTGAGCGACTCCGAGATCGCCGACATTCTCGACCGCGCCGATCTCTATTTCGAAGGCAATCGCGGGCGACGCTCTGCCGAGCGGCTGCACGGCCGCATCGTCTTCAATGTCTTCTATGAAAATTCGACCCGCACAGCGATGTCGTTTGCGACTGCCGCCCACCGGCTAGGCGCTTCGGCCATTGCCCTGTCGGTGGAACGAAGCTCCGTCAGCAAGGGCGAGACGCTCGAGGACACGGCGCGGACCCTCAATGCAATGCGGCCCGACGCGCTCGTCATCCGGCACCGCGAGGATGGCGCCCCGGCAATCGTCGCCGAAATCGTCGACGCGCCGGTGCTGAACGCGGGCGACGGAACCAACGAGCATCCGACCCAGGCCCTTCTCGATGCCGCCTCGATCCGCCATCGCCTGGGCCGCATAGAGGGGTTGAGGATCGCGATCTGCGGCGACATCCGCCACAGCCGGGTCGCACGGTCAAATGCCAAGCTGCTGCCGCGTTTGGGTGCCGAAGTGCGGCTCGCTGGCCCTCCCGAGCTCCTGCCCGACGACATCCAGAAGCTCTCCGTGGACGAGGCGATCGGCGATGCCGACATCGTGATGATGCTTCGGGTCCAGCGGGAACGGCTCGAGGCCGAGCTAGGCGATGCGCCCGGCGAATATCTGAAGCGCTACGGCCTTACGTCGAGGCGGCTCGCAACGGCCTCTCCGCGAGCGCTCGTCATGCACCCCGGCCCGATGAACCGGGGTGTGGAGATCGAGGATCAAGTTGCCGACGATCCGGAACGCTCGCTTATCACTCTGCAGGTCCAGATGGGAGTTGCAGTGCGGATGGCCTGCCTTGAGATGGTGATCCCGGGCGAGGTTTAGCGGGAGGCGTACTGGACCGGCGTATCGCCCGCTAGATTGCGGACGAAGCAGGTGCCGCCCTGCCGGCGAAGCGAACCGCAAAGCGCATGTGCCTCGCCGACGGTGTCGAACCCGCGGACCGACAGACGGTAGAAGGTGCCCTTCGAGCTCGCAAAGCGCGCGCTCATCGGAAGATAGGCCTTCAATGCCGTGAACCTTCGGGCTTCGCCGTCCCATGCTGAAACGACGCGCTCCGGCGAACCGTAGGCGCCGAGCTGGACGACCGCGGTCGAATTGCCGCGACGTGCCTGGACAGCCGGAGCCTTGCGGAGAGCCGCGGGCGGGGCTGGAACCGGCGCCGTGTGCGTGAAGGAAGCAATGACTGCTTTCGCCTGCGTGACAGCCGACTGGGCAAGTGTTGCAATCGTCGGCCTGGAAGGCGGCGGAGCCGGAGCAACGGCGGGAACCGGCGTCGGCATCGAAGCCAGAGCCGGAGCCGGAACCGACGCTTCCACCGCGATATTGGGCTTGGCCGCTTTTGCCGAAGGCGCGGGAACGGTTGCAAACGCCACTGCGGTCGGCGCCGGGGCGTTCTTGTTCAGCGCGAGTTGGACCGGCTGGCCCGCATCGATGGCCGCAGGCTTGACGCCCACGAGCGATGCCACCTGGTCGAAGGAATGCGCCGGCTTTGCGAACTGCATCCATTGCTGGATACGGTCCTCGAGCTGGTTTGCAGGAACGTCCTGCGCGGCGATCGTCCGCGCATTGGTCCAATCGCCGGCAAGCGCATAGGCAAGTGCAAGGTTCTGGCGAACGGTCGCATCTGCCCCCTGCTGGCGGGCGGCGGCCTCGAGAACTCCGATCGCTGCTGCAGGATGGCCCGCGAGCGCGAGGGCAAGACCATAGTCGGAAGGATCGAGGATGGCTCGGCCGGCATTGAGGCTCGCGACGGCTTCGACGTTCTTGCCCTGCGCGATCTCGACAAGCGCGAGCTTGAGGACGACCTGGGACTGGCTTGCATCGATGGTCAGCGAGTCCTTGTAGGCAGCTTCGGCCGAGTGGAAGCGACCGCCGGCAAAATAGGAATTACCGAGAAGCGTACGGAAGCCGGCATCCGTCGGCGTCTTCGCGACGGCGCGCTCGGCAAAGCTGATTGCGGCCGGCGCATCATTGGCATTGAGCGCGGCCATTGCGCGGGTTGCAAGGCCGACTTCTGCATCAGCCTTTCCGCCGGCCGATGAGGCCGTCGCGACGTGGCGCGGGTGCACCGCGCAACCCGCGATCATCGATGCAAGGACGATAAGCGACGCTGCGGAACTGGAGCGGAACGGCTGAGTCATCGAAAATTACCCCCTGCGTTTTGCCTTTGCGGCCAGCCCGTCGAGTTCGGGCATGCGCTCGAGCAATTGATCGAGCGCATCTGTCACAAGCTGCTGGGCCGAGCGCCCATCCACCGCGCAGGCAAGCCGCAGCTTGAGGTGACGATTGGGATCGAGGCGGAGCGTGAACGCCGCCTTTCCCTTGCTTCCGGGCGCTGCCCTCGAACGCACAACGCGCCTTGGGACAGCGATTGCAGCAGGAACGACGATCGGAGCCTCGGCCGGGGCCTGTGTGACCTCGGGCTCATAGATCTCCGCAGTCTCGTCGATCTGGTCCTCCTCGGCGTCATCCGCGGCGCCGAAGCGGTCCTGGATCTCGTCCTCTTCCGCGTCATCCGCGACGCCGAAGCGGTCTTCGATCTCAGCCTGCTGGGAATGGACTGGGGACTGGACGGGCGTCAGTCCGATCGGATGCGCCCTTGGATGCTCGACGACGTCCTCGCCGAACGCATCGTGATCCAGATCCCTTTCGATGCCGGTGGGCTTTGGAGGCTCGAACCCCATGTCGTTCCAGCCAAGGTCCTCGAGGCCGTTGCCGACCTGGCCGAACCCCTGCGGACGCATTGCGGGACGAGCCGCGCCCTTCCGGGCGAGGAGTCCGGAAGACAAGGAGGCGAAAGGCTTGGCTTCGCTGGCCACCTGCCGCGCTCCTTACTGGCCGACGACGCGGCGGCCGAAACCACCGACGGGACGCGGACTGGCCGCAGCGATTCCCGGTGCGGCGCCCGGAGCGGCGAACACCGTCCGGCGGAAATTCTTCTCGAGGCGGTCGGAAATATATTCCCAGAGCTCGCCGACTTCCTTCGCCGAGCGGCCCTGCGGATCGATCTCCATCACCGTCCTGCCGTCGATCATCGAGGCTGCGAAATCGGTGCGGTGATGAAGGGTGACGGGCGCCACAGTGCCGTGCTGGGAAAGCGCGACGGCTGCCTCGTAGGTGATCTTGGCCTTGGGCGTTGCGGCGTTGACGACGAAGATGAGTGGCTTTCCGGCACGGTCGCAAAGATCGACCGTGGCGCCGACGGCGCGAAGGTCGTGCGGGCTCGGACGGGTCGGAATGACGATCAGCTCGGCAACTGCAATGACGCTCTGGATCGCCATGGTGATCGCCGGCGGCGTATCGATGACTGCAAGACGGAAGCCCTGCTGCCGAAGAACCTCGAGGTCCGAAGCGAGCCGGGCGACCGTGGTCTGGGCAAAGGCCGGCATGTCGGCTTCGCGCTCGTTCCACCAGTCGGCAAGGCTACCCTGCGGATCGATGTCGATCAGGCAGACCGGACCAGCTCCCGAGAGCTGTGCCTGCACCGCAAGATGTCCGGACAGGGTCGTCTTACCGGACCCGCCCTTTTGCGATGCCATTGCCAGGACGCGCATGCTTTTCCCCTCGCGTGAATGACGCCAATTCAGCGAGCGGAGTGACACCAGAGCCTCTAAAATCTGGTTAACATTGCCACGACGTTGTTTGCGCTTACCCTGCGTTAGGCTAAGAAGATTCGGGGGTAAGTTAACGCATGAGTGCCAAGTACTTAGTCGCCGCGATCCTTGCCGCGCTTGTGAGCGCCCCACTCTGCGCGCAGTCGGTGAAGGCCGGAATAGATGCGTGGCAGCGTGCCGATTATGAAGGCGCCGTCACAATCTGGCGCCCGCTCGCGGAGAAAGGCGATGCGGATGCCCAGTTCAACCTTGGCCAGGCCTACAGGCTCGGCCGCGGCGTTCCGATCAATCTTGCACTGGCGAAAGGCTGGTTCGAGCGCGCCGCCGCAAGCGGCCATCTCGACGCCGAGACGACGCTTGGCCTCCTCCTCTTCCAGAATGGCGATCAGGCGGCCGGCCTCAAATGGCTGAAGGAGGCTGCCGAACAGGGCGAACCCCGCGCCCAGCTCGTCTACGGCACTGCCCTTTATAATGGCGACGGAGTGACCCAGGACCGGATGCTTGGCTATTCCTATGTAAGCCGCGCCGCCGGCCAGGGACTGGTCCCTGCCCGCGACACGCTTGCGCAGCTCGACGAGCTCATGCCCGCACTCGACAGGAAAAAGGCGATTGCCATGTCAGTGCCAAAGGCAGCGGCCGCTCCAAAGCCATCAAAGCCCATCCGCGTCGCGGAAGCGCCCCAACCAAAGCCGGGCGTGCAGCACGTGGTGAGGCCCGCGAAAGCCCTACCCGCCAAGACCGCTACTCCAAAGCCTCAATCGCCCCGCGCTGCTCCAGGCCCGGCGACGGGCAACTGGCGCATCCAGCTTGGCGCCTTCTCGCAGCGGGGTGCCGCAGAAGCGCTCTATCACCGGATTTCAGGCAAGCCCGCGCTTAGCGGCCGCGGGCCTTATTACATCGCTGCGGGCCAGGTCACCCGTCTCCAGGTCGGACCGTTTGAAAGCCGGGCTGCAGCTGAGGCTGCGTGCCATTCGGCCGGAACGGCCTGCTTTCCCGTTCCGGCGAAATAGCTAGTTCCTGAACCAGTCGCGGCGCCTGACGCCCTGGACCCAGAGCAGCGCGTCGAGCCCGTGGTGTCGAAGCTCGGCGTCAGCGACCTCGATGAGAGCGGGCTTGGCCCTGAAGGCGATTCCAAGCCCCGCCTCCTTGATCATCAACCTGTCGTTGGCGCCGTCACCGATCGCCATCACATCCTCACGGCCAAGGCCGAGCTCATCGCGGACCTCGATGAGGGCATCGTGCTTTGCCATTGCATCGACAATGGGATCCCCGACTTCGCCGGAAAGCTTCCCTCCGGTGAACACGAGACGGTTCGCCTTCACGCGGTTGAAGCCGACGACACCGGCGATGGGCTCGGCGAAGGACAGGAAGCCGCCCGAGATGAGGAGGCAGTTCGCGCCTCCTGCACGCATCGTCTGGACGAGCGTCTCTGCACCCGCCGTCACTTCAACCCGTTCGTTGAGGCAGCGGCTCAAGGCGCGCTGATCGAGGCCTGCCAGAAGGCGCACGCGCTCGCGAAGGGCGCCCTTGAAATCGAGCTCGCCCTGCATCGCCCGTTCGGTGATCCTCGCGACCTTGTCCTTCAGGCCCGCATAATCGGCGAGCTCGTCGATGCATTCCTGTCCGATGATCGTTGAATCCATGTCGGCGACGAGGAGCCGCTTCCACCGCGGTTCCTCGTCCTGGACCACGATGTCGACCTCTTCGAAGCCGTCCATCGCCCAGCGTGCCGCCCTGGAGTCGCCCGAATAGGAAAGGTCTGCCGCATCGCCTTCGTCGATCCAGCGGAGGAAACCAGCCTTGGGGTCCAGCTCCCGAAGGACGCCGAGCACCCGGTCGATCAACCTGTCATCGAGCCGTCCCGCTGCTATCAGCGTCGCAATCGTCATGTTTTCGTCCAAACCTCCACTCGTCCTCATCGCCGGACCGACCGCCAGCGGCAAGTCGGCGCTCGGCCTCGCTTTTGCTCAGCAAACCGGAGGCGTGATCGTCAACGCCGACAGCGCCCAGATCTACAGTGACCTTCGGATCCTCAGCGCTGCGCCAACCGCTGACGAGCTCCTGAAGGCGGAGCACCTCCTCTACGGAGCGAAGGATGGCGCGGTCCCCTGCTCGGCGGCGGAATGGGCCGAGATCGCACGCGGCGAGATCGGCAGGGTTCATGCCAAGGGCCGGACGCCGATTCTCGTCGGCGGGACCGGCCTCTACCTCAGGACCTTGCTTGAAGGCATTGCGCCGGTGCCGGCAATCGACCCCGAGGTCCGGGAGGCCGTCCGGACTGCCAAGACCAGCGAAAATCGGGCAAAGCTCGAAATCCTCGATCCCGCCGCAGCCTTGCGCCTGAACGCCGGCGACAGCACGAGGATCAACCGCTCGCTCGAGGTCATCCTGTCCACCGGTCGCACGCTCGCAGAGTGGCACAAGGAGCGACAGGGAGGCATTGAACGCGAGATCGAGCTTCGGCCCCTCATCCTCCTTCCACCGCGCAAATGGCTTTACGCACGGTGTGATGAGCGGTTCGCCCACATGGTCGAAAATGGCGCGGTCCAGGAGGTCGAAGCCCTCCTCGCCCGCCGCCTCAATCCAAATCTGCCGGTCATGCGCGCGATCGGGGTCCGCGAGATATCCGCCTACCTTCTTGGAACAAGCTCGCTCGATGCCGCAATTGCGGCTGGTCAGCAGGCGACGCGGCGCTACGCGAAGCGTCAATATACCTGGTTCGCGCACCAGCCTCCCGCTCACTGGCGCCGTTTCAAGGAGACGCTCGACCTCGAGCGGCTCGGGGAAGCTCTGGCTATCGTCGGGCCAAGAGATTAGGCGGCCGCCATGGACCTCCTTCTCGATGCCGACATCGCCCCTGCACCGCTTGAGCAAAAACGCGTCGCAATCCTTGGCTACGGCAACCAGGGCCGCGCCCAGGCGCTCAATCTCAAGGACAGCGGGGTCAACGTCGTCATCGGCCTTCGCGGCAGCTCGGGAAGCAGGCTCGAAGCCGAGAGCGCGGGATTGACAACAGCCCTCGTCGAGGAGGCCGTGCGCTCGGCAGACGTCATCATGATGCTCGCTCCGGATGAAGTCCACGCGGCGCTCTACCGCGAGATCGAACCCTTCCTTCGCCCCGGGGCGGCGCTCGGCTTCAGCCATGGTCTCTCGGTGCGGTTCGGTTTCATCGAGCCCCGCAGCGATCTCGATCTGTTTCTCATCGCGCCCAAGGGCCCGGGAACGGCCCTCAGGTCGCTATACTGCAACGGCCAGGGGATGATCGCGGTCTGGGCAGTCGCGCAGGATGCGACCGGCGGGGCAAGCGGCATCGCACTTGCATATGGCCGGGCGCTGGGCTGCGGCCGTGCAGGCCTCATCGCCTCGAGCTTTGCGGAAGAAGCCGAAGCTGACCTCTTCAACGAGCAGGCAGTCGTCTGGGGAGCCGTGCCGGAAGTCCTGATCGCGGGCTTCGAGGCCCTCGTCGAAGGCGGCATCTCGCCTGAACTCGCCTATCTTGAGTGCGTCGGCGAGCTGAAGCTCATTGCCGAGCTCATCGAGGCGCGCGGCATTGCGGGGATGCGTGAGGCGATCTCCAACACGGCCGAGCTTGGCGCATTGCTCGGTGGACGCCGGATCATCGATGAGGACGTGAGAAGCCGGATGAGAGAGGTCCTCGCCGAAGTCCGGAGAGGCGAGTTCGCGCGCGAGCTTCGAGCAGAAGAAGCGGACGGCTATCCGCGCCTCGAGCAGGCCCGCCGCGAGAACCGGCAAAGCCTCCTTGAAGAAACGTTCCGCAAGCTTCGCCCCGAAGGCGACTGATCAGCCGATCGTCTCGTTTGGAGATCCCGGACGATCACCCACGCTCGCGCGCTCGAGGTAGGCGCGCTGCATCTTCCGGTGAGCCTGTGCAACTTCCGGATCCGCGGACGAGACTGCAAGTTCCTGCTCTTCGGCGGCCCGGCGCGCGAAATAGATCCTGTCCTTGTTCGACATGGCGCGCCTCCTTCCAGCCCCGGATCGGACCCTAGCAGAACGGGGACGCCATGTCCCCTCCTAGGCCGCGGGCGCCTTCACCTTTTCCTTCGCACGTTCGATCGCCTCGAGGACGATCCGCCGCGCGTCCGCAGCATCCCCCCATTTGCCCACGCGCACCCACTTGTCGGCCTCCAAATCCTTATAGTGGGTGAAGAAATGCTCGATCTGCTGGAGCACGATCGAAGGGAGGTCCTGGCGTTCGCCGACGTCCGAATAATAAGGAAAGGTCGTGTCGACGGGAACGCAGATCAGCTTCTCGTCCCCGCCATGCTCATCCTCGAGGTTGAGGACGCCGATCGGACGTGCACGAACGACGCAACCCGGAACGAAGGGCGAGCGGGCGATGACGAGCGCATCCAGCGGATCGCCGTCGGGCGACAGCGTGTGGGGAACGAAGCCGTAGTTCGCGGGATAGCGCATCGGCGTGTGAAGGATGCGGTCGCCGAACAATGCGCCCGACTTCTTGTCGAACTCATATTTGACGGGTGCGCCTCCAACCGGGACTTCGATGACGACGTTGATGTTGCTGGGCGGTTCATCGCCCGTGGGGATAAGGTCTATGTTCATGGCAGATTGCCGGCGCTCCTAAACACCGCCAGCCCAAAGAACAATGCAGCAAGTCCGGCAGCTACCGAACCAATGACATAACCTGCCGCAAGCCCGAATGAATGGCGCTCGATGAGGAGGGCCGCATCGAGCGAGAAGGTCGAGAAGGTCGTGTAGCCCCCAAGCACCCCGGTGGTGAGGAACAACCGCACGTGCTGCGGAACGCCCGCACGGTAGGCGAAGAAGCCGGCGAACAGGCCCATGACGAACGAGCCCGTGACATTGACGATGAAGGTCCCGACTGGGAAGCCGTAGCCGAACAGCCGTGCTGAGCCGACATTGACCGCATGGCGGAGCGCGCCGCCGACGCCGGCTCCAATGAAGATGATAAGGTAAAGCATAACACTCCTACTGCTGCACGAATGCGCCCGCAGGAGCCATCAGCCGATCGGCGGTTACAAGGGAGACCCCATTCCCTTCATCGTTCCTTAGCAGCGCAATGGTTTCCGACAAGCTACTTGGGAGCGCCGGATCCAAGTGCGCTGACCTCCTTCCCTCGCCCCTTGCGGTCCGGCGGCTCCCTCGGCGTCTGCCCTGCTTGCATCCTTCGCCATTGAGGCGCAGCCTCATTGGGAGACGGGGGCGCGCTATGGCGAAGCTCTTCCTGAGCTATTCGCGCAATGACGAGGCAAGAGCGCGTCGCTTCACGCAATGGCTCGAGCGCGAAGGCCACTCCGTCTGGCGCGACGAGGACGACATCGGCGGAGGTGCGAGCTTCTCCTCGGAAATCGAGAAGGCGCTGGAGGAGTGCGACGTAGTGCTCGTCCTCTGGTCGGCCGAGTCGGTGAAGTCCGCCTGGGTGCGCGACGAAGCCGCGTACGGAAGGGACCGGGGGAAACTGATCCCCTTCTCCCTCGACGGAACCGAGCCGCCGCTCGGTTTTCGCCAGTTCCAGTCGGTCAACCTCTCGCGCTGGAAAGGACATCGCGAACCCGTTGATGCCGAGCGCATCAGGAACGCGATCACCAGGATCACCGGCTCCTCAGAGGCGCCGGCTCCAGAACCCAGCCGGCTGGCGCGGGAATCCGGTCCCTCGCGGCGAATGCTCGCCGGCGGCGCGATCGTCATCGTCGCGGCTGGAGCGCTTGCATTCTTGCTCTGGGACCGGGCGCCAAGCGAGAGGAAGATCGCGATCGCGGTCCTTCCTTCGGCCGACTCATCCGACCGGGCAATGGCCACCGAATATGCCGATGTCGCCGCTGCCGACATGGCGGCCTCCATTCCAAGGCGGTTCGACAGGGCAACGGTGATCGCTCCTGCCGAGGCGAGCGGGCGGCCGTCTGCCTACCTCATGCAAATTTCGACCAACCCCCATGGATCTGGCGCGAGCGCAAGCCTCACCCTCTCCGATCAGGGCGGCCACACGATCCTCTGGTCCAAGAACTGGAGCGTCGCCGATGCATCCGCAGCCGATCTCAAGCAGGACATTTCCGCATCGGCTTCGAAGGCGGCCCTGTGCCTCACGGATGCCGAGGGCGGTCGCAGACCTCTCTTGCAGCCGGCGCTCGGCGTTTATCTTAGTGGCTGCGCAAACTTCGGGGACGACGAACGGCAGAACGCCGATTTCCAGGCGATCTTCGAGCGGGTGACCAGCCTCGCTCCCGACTTCCCATCGGGCTGGGCCTATCTCGCACTTAACCGGTCTATGGTCGCCGAGGAACGCCACGACGGTTCGCCCGCTGCTTATTCGGCTGCGATTCAAAGTGCGCGCGCCGCAATCGACCGGGCACGAAAGCTGAATCCGCGCACCGGCATCACCTACCATGCCGAGTATCACCTCGAGTCAAACGACCATTTCAAGGCGCTCCAGGCGCTCGAGAAAGGTGCCGAGATCGCTCCTGACGACGGCCTCATCCAGATGCATCTTTCGGACGAGCTCTTATCCGTCGGCCGCCTGTCGGATTCGGTGCAGGCAGCGCAGCGCGCGGTCGAGCTCGATCCGGGTTCGCCCTATGCCAGGTCGCAGTACATCCTGGCGCTTGCCTATGCGGGCCAGTTCTCAAGGGCGAAGGCGGATATCGCCGATGCGCGCAAGAAGTGGCCGACCGATCCCCAGATCGACTTTGCCGAATATGGATTTCAGTATCGATATGGCGATCCGGAGCAGGCCCTGAAGCTCCTGCCGCGCCTTCAGGGCTTCAGCGACGCCGATACCGCGCCGACCCGGATGGTGATCGAAGCCCGGATCGATCCCACTCCTGCCAAAATGAACGAGGCCATCGAGGCGCTGAAAGGCCGCTGGTGGGGCAACGTCCACAGCCGGAACATCGTCCTCCTTGCGCTCGGGAATTTTGGCCGCACCGAGCAAGCCTACCAGGTGATGGATGATCCGAGCTTTGCTCACGCGATCGATGCCGATGTCCTGTTCCGGCCCGATTTTGCAGCGGTTCGGGCGGACCCCCGCTTCATCCAAGTCGCATCACGGCTCGGGCTCGTCCGCTACTGGCGGCAAACCGGCTACTGGCCGGATTTCTGTTCGAGCGAGCAGATCCGCTACAATTGCAGGACGGAAGCCGCGAAGTATCGTGACTGAAGCGCTCCTCTATGTGCAGGGGCCTGAGCTTCGTTGGGGGACTCGAATGCGACTATTGATCCCGGTCCTGGCATTGATTGCGTCGCCCGCAGCGGCAACAATCCCCGTGCGAACCCCAGTCGGCAGTTTCCCGATTTCGCCGTCGAAGCCCGTTACCCACGTCGAGATGACCCGCGTCGATTTTTTGCCTGGCGAGGAAATGCCGGAGCACATGCATCCCGTCCCCGTTGTGTGTTT
>DATMHD010000100.1:0-3278 GCA_035555075.1 Sphingomicrobium sp.
CATTTCCGGACGAGCGTCGGATTAGCGCGCGAAGACGGGCGATCAGCTCTTCGGTCTGGAACGGCTTGGCGAGATAGTCGTCCGCGCCGGCATCGAGGCCGGCGACCTTGTCCGACCAGCTGTCGCGCGCGGTCAGCACGAGGACCGGCATCTTGCGGCCCTCTTTCCTCCAGCGATCAAGGACGGTGAGGCCGTCGATCTCGGGAAGGCCAAGGTCGAGGATGACGGCGTCATAATTCTCCGTTGCGCCCAGATAATGGCCATCCTCGCCGTCGGTCGCGAGGTCGACCGCATAGCCCGCGCCTTCGAGCGTCGAGCGCAGCTGCCGGCCAAGATTAGGTTCGTCTTCGACGATCAGGACACGCATCAATGCTCCCCGAGCTGTTCATCTTCGCGCCGTCAACCCGTGTTGCGACGAGAAGTTGCTTTAACGAAACAACTGGGAGCCGGCGATGAAATGTCAATCGGCGCCAAGGGAAAGTTAGTGATCGTGCGAGCGGCGGATCACCCGCCCCTGGCCATCGACATCGACCCAGATGACGCGGCCGTTCTGCATGAACTTGAACCTGTAGGTGTCGCCGTTCATCTCGGGGCCGAGATAATCGGCGCCGCCCATCATCGGCATGACCCTGCGCTCGAGCTGCGGCAATGGCATCGAGCGCCCTTCGCGCGTCGCCTCGAAGGCACGCTCCTGTTCGCGGGGCTGCGGCACGGGCTGCTGCATCCTCGGGCCGCCACGCGGCTCGGCGAGCGCAGGGGCGCTGGTAAGGCCAGCCGCAAAGGCGGCGGCGAGAAGGATATGCAACACTCTCACTTTGGCGACTCTATTCTGTTCACCGCCCTTCTAACATTAAGCATTGAATAGGCTATGAATGCGGCTGAACAGGGCTGTTCAGGGTTTAGGTACGCCAAAAGCTTGGCTAGGGGCGCTTCCCATGGCGGCGCCCATCCTCACCTACGAAGACCTCGGCCTCATCCAGGGGGAAGGCTGGCTGTTCCGCGGCCTCGACCTCTACATCGGGGAAAGGGACCGCCTCGCACTCATCGGGCGGAACGGCGCTGGCAAGACCACGCTCCTCAAATGCCTTGCGGGCATGATCGACCCTGACGAAGGCAAGCGCACCATCGTTCCAGGGACCCATGTCGTCCTTCTCGAGCAGGACCCCAGGATGGACGGGTTCGAAAAGCTTGAGGACTGGGTGCTCCATGGTCCTGATGCGCCTCAAGCCCATGAGGCGGCGGCGATCGCCGACCAGCTCGGGATCGACCTTGAGCGCCCTTCTGCAACTGCAAGCGGCGGCGAACGGCGGCGGGCGGCGATCACCCGGGCGCTTGCCCAGAATCCCGATGTCCTCCTCCTCGATGAACCCACCAACCATCTCGACCTTGGCGCCATCGAATGGCTCGAGGAATGGCTGAAGCGATTCACCGGCGCCTTCATCGTCATCAGCCACGACCGGACCTTCCTCAACCGGCTCACCCGAAGCTGCATCTGGCTCGACCGCGGCGAGCTGCGGCGGGCCGAGATCGGCTTTGGCGGGTTCGAAGCCTGGACCGAACGCGTCTATGAGGAAGAAGCACGCGCCGCCGAAAAGCTCGATGCGAAACTGAAGCTCGAGCTCCACTGGCTCCAGCGCGGGGTCACCGCGCGACGGAGGCGCAACCAGGGACGCCTTGCAAAGCTCCAGGAGATGCGCGCGCAGCGCGCTGCAATGCTTGGCCCGACGGGCGCTGCAAAGCTCGCGCTCGCCAAGGACGATGTGCGTTCCAAGACCGTCATCGAAGCCGATAATGTCACCAAATATTATGGCGAGCGTCCGATCATCCGCGATTTCTCGCTGCGCATCCAGCGGGGCGACAGGATCGGCATTGTCGGCCCGAACGGTGCGGGCAAGACAACGCTCCTGAAGCTCCTCACCGGAGAGATCGCGCCCGATACAGGCAAGGTCACGCGCGCCAGGACCTTGAGCGGCATCGTCATCGACCAGCAGCGCAAGCTGATGGAACCACAGCGGCGCGTGAAGGACGTCCTTGCAAACGGCGGCGACTGGATCGACGTCCGGGGCTCCAAGAAGCACATCAAGGGCTATTTGAAGGAATTCCTGTTCGACCCGGCGCTGACCGACGCGCCGGTCGGATCCCTGTCGGGCGGCGAGCGCTCGCGTCTCCTCCTCGCGCGCGAGTTTGCGCGCGAAGCCAATCTCCTCGTCCTCGACGAGCCGACCAACGACCTCGACCTTGAGACCCTCGACCTCCTCCAGGAGGTGATCGCCGATTATGAGGGGACTGTGCTGATCGTCAGCCACGACCGTGATTTCCTCGATCGCACCGTCACCATCACGCTTGGCCTCGACGGATCAGGCCGCGTCGACATTGTCGCCGGCGGCTATGAGGATTGGGTGAGGAAGCGCTACGAAGCCGTCCGCGCTCCTCAGAAAGCCGCGCCCCAGCGGTCCGCGGGAAAGGACAAGCCAGGACCAGGCGCAAATTCACAGCCGGCACGGAAGCTCACCTACAAGGACCAGCGGGATTATGACCGCCTGCCGGGCGAGATCGACCGGCTGCACGCGTTGATCGCGCTCGACGAGGAAGAGCTCTCCGATCCTGACCTTTATACCCGCGACCCGGACCTCTTCGCGAAATTGACCGAGCGGATCGCCCGCAACCGCGCCGAGATCGAGGCTGCGGAGTTCCGCTGGCTCGAGGTCGCCGAAATGGCCGAAAGCCTCGCCCGCTAGGCGATCGAGGCTGTCCGTTCGCGGATCCGCCGCTCGAGGATGCTGAGCGGCATCGCGCCTTCGCGAAGCACCTCGTGGAAGCGCTTCAAGTCGAACCTGGTCCCCAGGGTCTTCTGGGCTTCGGCGCGCGCTCTTGTCCAGGCGGTGTGTCCGACCTTGTAGCTGCAGGCCTGCCCGATCATGGTGCAATAGCGTTCGACCTCGCGCTGCGAGCGGGGGCGTGCGTAGCCGGTCGCCTGGACCATATAGTCGGTCGCCTGTTCGCGGCTCCAGCGCTTGGAGTGGATGCCGGTGTCGACGACGAGCCGGGCGGCGCGGAACAGGAATGACTGGAGGAAGCCCGCGCGTCCCAGGGGATCATTGGCATAGACGCCGAGCTCGTCGGCGAGCTGCTCGGCATAGAGCGCCCAGCCTTCCGAATAGGCTGAGAAGAAGCCGAGCTTCCTTAAGGTCGGGATGTCCTTCGATTCCTGCGAGACGCTGATCTGGAGGTGATGGCCAGGAACGCCCTCATGATAGCAGAGCGTCGGAAGCGTATAT
>DATMHD010000101.1:0-3101 GCA_035555075.1 Sphingomicrobium sp.
CGACAGACCACGTCCAAGATCGAAAGGCTGATCATCGTGCATGAGTCGTACCTCCCGCCTTTGGGCAGGCCTTAAGATCTCACGTGCTGGCGAGCGGGGTTAGCAAGTTCTTATGGGTTGGCTGATGCTCAAGGGCGCCTCGTCAAAGACCTCTCCCGTTCCACCTCGCGATTGATTGACCTTGCCTGCCGCCTCAGACTACCGCGACAGCATCACCTCAAGATTTTGTAACGTCTTCTCATGGAGTTGGTTTTCCGATGGATCTCGAAAAGCAGGACCCGCGTCACCTCAACGTGACTTTGGACTGGTCGTCCGTGGGTTCCTACATGCGCGACTACGCGGGGCTCCTCAGGACCACGATCGAAGGGATTTCACCGGACGCCGTCCAGCGCGTCTGCGACGAGATCCTCAAGGCTACCACCAGCGGCAGGCAGATCTTCGTCGTCGGGAACGGCGGATCGGCAGCAATTGCCGAGCATCTCTGCTGCGACTGGAC
Source organism: Sphingomicrobium sp. (assembly GCA_035555075.1). Lineage (GTDB taxonomy): Bacteria > Pseudomonadota > Alphaproteobacteria > Sphingomonadales > Sphingomonadaceae > Sphingomicrobium. The sequence goes on from DATMHD010000101.1 coordinate 497, forward strand.
GAAGGGGACCAACTGCAAGGGCTATCCCGTCATCGCGTCCCGGTCGCTGACGTCCAATGTCGCTCTCTATTCAGCGCTCGCGAACGACTTCGGCTTCGAGCATGTCTTCGACACGCAGCTCGATTTCTTCGGGAAGGACGGCGATGTCCTCATCGCCATCTCGTCGTCGGGAAACAGCCCCAATGTCCTCAACGCGGTTACGAGGGCGAAGGAAATGGGCGTCTTCGTTGCAGGCTTCAGCGGCTTCAGCGGCGGCAAGCTTGCCGAGATGGCCGATGCGTCCATCTATGCCGCGACCAACAATTACGGCATCGTCGAGGACGCACACCAGTCCATCATGCACATCATCGCCCAATATATCGCCTGTCGGCGCGATAACGGCCAAGCCGAGTGAGATCATAGCAAAGTGAACATTCTCGTACCCGGCGGCGCCGGCTTCATCGGCAGCCACCTTTGCGACGCGCTCGTCGCTGCCGGCCACAACGTCACTGCGATCGACAATCTCTCGCTCGGGCGGGAGAGCAACCTTCGCCAGCTCCACAACAACCCGGCCTTCACCTTCCACCAGGGCGACATCCTCGACACCGACTGGTTCGAGGGAATCGTCCTCAAAGGCGCATTCGACTGCGTCTTCCACATGGCCGCCAATTCCGACATCGCAAGGTCGCACGCCGATCCCTCGGTGGACTTCGAGAATACCTTCAGGACCACCTTCCAGGTCCTCGAGGCGATGCGGAAGGCCGAAATCACGCAGCTCGTCTTTGCGTCGACGTCGGCCGTCTATGGCGAGGTCGAGGGACGGGTGAGGGAAGATTACGGGCCCTTGAAGCCCATCTCCCACTACGGCGCGGCAAAGCTTGCGTCGGAAGGCTTCATCTCCTCGTATGGCGAGAATTACGGGATCCAGAGCTGGATCACCCGCTTCCCGAACGTCGTGGGCCCACGCGCGACCCACGGCGCCGTCTATGATTTCGTGCACAAGCTCCGCCGCACGCCCGGCCGCCTCGAGGTCCTCGGGGACGGGACCCAGGAGAAACCCTATTTGAGCGTCCATGATCTCGTCCAGGCGATCCTCGTCGTCTGGCAGAAGACGAACGATCATGTGAACATCTACAATGTCGGGGCTTCGACGCGCTCCAAGGTCTCCGACATCGCAAGGATCGTCGTCGAAACCGGACCAGGGCCAGCCGAGATCGTCTATACCGGCGGCGACCGGGGCTGGATCGGCGATGTTCCCAAGTTCGCCTACGACATATCCGCGATCGAAGCGCTTGGCTGGGCGGCCTCGGTGAGCTCGGATGAAGCGATCAGGCTTGCTGCAGAAGCCATCTGGGCCGAGACCGAATGAAGGTTGTCGTGCTTGCAGGGGGAAAAGGCACACGCCTCGGCCTTGAAGGCATCCCCAAGGTCCTCGTCCCCATCGATGGCGTTCCGCTGATCGAGCGGACGATCGATGTCGCCGCGCGCCAGGGCTTCACCGACTTTCTCATCCTCACCGGCTATCTGGGCGAGAAGATCGAGGAAGAGCTCGGGAATGGAGAGCGGTTCGGCTCGACGATCGCCTACGTCCGCGAGGCGGAACCGCTCGGGACCGCTGGCTGCTTCAACCAGATCCGCGAGCTCCTGACCGAGCCGTTCCTGGTCATCTACGGCGATATCCTGATGGACGTGGACTTCGCCCGCTTCGCCGGGTTCGCGCGCGAAAAAGGGGGAGCCGGAACGCTGTTCGCACACCCCAACGACCACCCGTTCGACAGCGATCTTCTCGAGGCCGACACCGACGGGCGGATCATTGCCGTCCACCCCAAGCCGCATGGCCAGGAGGAGCATTATCCCAATCTCGTCAGTGCGGCGCTCTATGTCCTTTCGCCACTCGCCCTCGACTATGTCCCAAGAGAGGGCGCTTCCGACTGGGGGAAGGACGTGCTGCCGCGCATTGCCAAGGCGGAACCCCTCTACGCCTACCGGAGCTGCGAATATGTGAAGGACATCGGGACGCCCGAGCGCCTTTCACGTGCCGAGCGACACCTCAGGAACGGACGCGTGGAGCGCCTTTCGCTTCGCAATTCCAAGCCCGCCATCTTCCTTGATCGCGACGGGGTCATCAACGAGGAACGGGGCGGCGTCCATTCGCCAGGCGAGGTTGCACTGATCGACGGGGCAGCCGAGGCGATCCGCTCGTTCAACGATGCCGGCGTGCCCGTCATCTGCGTCACCAACCAGCCCGATCTTGCCAAGGGCATGATGAGCTGGGACGATCTTCGGGCCATCACCGGCGAGATCGATTACCAGCTTGCAAGCAAGGCCGGCGCCTATCTCGACGACATCCTCTTTTGCCCGCACCACCCGGAGCGGGGCTGGCCTGGCGAGGTCGCCGAGCTCAAGATCGAATGCGACTGCAGGAAGCCGCGGGACGGTCTCCTCCGCACAGCCGCCCGCATCCACAACATCGATCTCTCCCGGTCCTGGCTTGTCGGAGACCGTTATTGCGACATCGCCGCGGCCAGGGCTGCCGGTAGCCGGAGCATCCTTGTTTCCACGGGTCACGCCGGAAACGACAAAGCCCTTTACCCTATCGAACCTGATATCCATGCAGCGAACATCT
>DATMHD010000102.1:0-4581 GCA_035555075.1 Sphingomicrobium sp.
GTTGAACTCGATCAGGCACTTGGGGCGCTCATGGACGAGATGCCCGAGCCGGGATCCCTGGCCCGCAGAAAGGATAATCGCTTTCATCTTCACCGCGCACTGCCTTCCAAATGCGGCGGCGATTGGGCATTAGCGATTGACGCTGTCGCCATGGGGATTGCTGCGTGAAGAAGATCGAAGCGATCATCAAGCCCTTCAAGCTCGACGATGTGAAGGATGCGCTTCACGACGTCGGCGTCTCCGGAATCACCGTCACCGAAGTCAAAGGCTTCGGTCGACAGAAGGGCCATACCGAACTCTACCGGGGCGCCGAATATGTGATCGACTTCCTCCCCAAGGTGAAGCTCGAAGTTGTCGTCGAGGACAGCCTTGTCGAAAACACCGTTGAAGCAATCGAGAATGCGGCGCGAACCGGCCGCATCGGCGATGGCAAGATCTTCGTGTTTGAAGTCGAGCAGGCGATAAGGATTCGCACCGGAGATCGCGGAGCGGACGCAATCTGATGGCCGATCAGCTGACAGGCAGCCGCGAAATGCTGGCGTCCATGTCGCCTGATGAACTTCGCTCCGCGATGAGAAGCCTTGGCTATCGCACGCAGAACGACCTGGCGCAGGCGATCGGCGTGTCCCGCTCCGCAGTCAGCCTCTGGCTGGAAGGCAAGGTCGGCGTGCCTCGCCCGGTCGCAATGCTGCTGAGGATGCTCGTTTCGGCCCAGCGACGGGCCTACTGAGGTCGCGGTTGAGGTGCGGCCGGAGCCTGTGACTGCGCGCGCTGCTCGCGGATCTGCTGGCGTTCGGCCGCAGTCACGACACCGTCATGGTTCAGGTCCTGCGCGTCAAACCGCGCGAGCGCCTGAGCTTCGAATTGCTGAAGAGTGAGTGAGTCTCCGCTAGCGAACGCCTGATCGAGCATGCGCTGGATGCGCCCGGCGCCGCGGCCATTCTCGCCGCCACGCTGCGCTTGGAACTGTGCTGCTGCCTGCTGCGCCTCTGCCCGCGTGACGATGCCGTCATGGTTAGCATCGAGCATCTGGAACAGCATGTCGGCGCGCTGCTGGGCCTGTGCCCGGGTCTGGTCCCGCCCACCCTGGAATCCCTGGGCCAGAACCGGCACCGCGACGAGGGTCGCGCCAAGCGCAATGGTGACGAGGAAAGTCTTCATGCTTTGGAATTCCTTCGATCGCGCCGGCACTCGCGCGGCCTTTTGCCCCTGCGCCGCCCAGGGACCTGCGCCGGCTCCGGTGAACCGTCCATTTATGCCAACATTACAAGCGTGTAATCCCCGCACTTGCGTCTAGCTGGCGCGCCTCGCAATGAGCATCGCGATGTTGAAGCTCGATGATCAGGAACAAGCGGCTCGCGACTGGTTCGAGTCGCTTCGTAATCGCATCTGCGCCGCGTTCGAGGACATCGAGCGGGAAGCGGGCTCGGATGCGAGCTTCACATATACTCCATGGGAACGGACCGATGTCACCGGCGAACCGGGCGGAGGCGGAGTTCGCGGGCAGATGGCTGGCAAGGTCTTCGAGAAGGTCGGCGTCAACGTCTCGACCGTCGGAGGCCAGCTGAGCCCCGAGTTCGCACAGAGCATTCCGGGAGCCGAGGAAGACCCGCGCTTCTTCGCGACGGGCATCAGCCTCGTCGCGCACATGGTGAACCCCCATGTTCCGGCAGTGCACATGAACACTCGCTTCCTGACGACCACGAAGCGATGGTTCGGAGGCGGAGCGGATCTTAATCCGGCAATCCCCAATGATGAGGACACCGAGGCTTTCCACTCGCGGCTGCGCGCCGCCTGCGCCGCCCACGATCCCACCTTCTATCCGCGCTTTTCCAAGTGGGCGGATGAATATTTCTGGCTCCCCCACCGGGGTGTCGCGCGCGGCGTTGGCGGCATCTTCTACGATCGGCTGGAAGGCCATTTCGACGCTCATTTCGCGTTCACGCGGGACGTCGGGGAAGCCTTCCTCGAAATCTTCCCGCAGATCGTCCGCCGGCGGCAGAGCACGGCCTACAGCGAACAGGACCTCGACACGCTCCTCACCTTCCGCGGGCGCTATGTGGAGTTCAACCTGCTCTACGACCGAGGCACACTCTTTGGCCTCAAGACCGGGGGTAACATCGATGCGATGCTGATGAGCCTGCCCCCGCTTGCGAGGTGGAAATGAGCTATGAACCGGTCGGGCAAGAGGAACTCGCGGCGATCGTCACCTATCTCGAGATGACGGCGCCGCCGGACCATGAGCTCCACGCCTCGACCCTCTCGCTGACCCGCGTCGAAGTCCCCGACCCGCAACATTACCGCAGGCTGTTCAGACTCGTCGGCGCCCCGTGGCTCTGGTTTTCACGGCTAATCATCGATGATGCGCACCTTGCGACGACGATCCAGCATCCCAGGGTCGAACTCCATGTCGTGCTCGATCAGGCGGGCCGTGAAGTCGGGATGGTGGAGCTCGACTTTCGCGAGCCCCACGAATGCGAACTCTCCTTCATCGGCCTTGTCCCCGAGCTCTCCGGGAAGGGCCACGGCCGCTGGCTCCTTGCGGAAGCGCTAAGGCTCGCCTGGCGCGAAGGTGTCGACAGGGTGCATGTGCATACCTGCTCGCTCGATCATCCAGCGGCGCTGCCAGCCTATCGGCGGGCCGGCTTCGTTGCTTACAAGCGGGCGATCGAGCGCTTCCCCGACCCGCGCCTGCTTGGCATCCTTCCCCGGGAGTGTGCGCCTCAGATCCCGCTGCTGGGGACGCTCGCCTGAGCATCGCGGCGCTGCGCCAGCTGCAGATAGAGCCTCGCAAGCATGACCGCGAACAGGGTCGTGATTGCAGCGCTCACCAAGGCATCGATCAGCGCCAGCACGAGCGCTGCGAACGACATCGCCTGCACCTTGCCGAAGAACAGTCCGATCACGACGCCGGCTGCACTGCCGATCGCCAGGACGACGAGGCCGGCTCCTACGAAGAAGATCACGAGGAAGCCGAACAATTGCCACCAATGGCCGCTCGTCAATTCCCAGCTCCGTCTCAGGATGGCGATCGGACCCACATGCTCGGCGCTTGCAACCGGTGCCGAGAAGACCATCCGAACAAAGAGAAACAGGAAGATCGCAATGAACAGCAGAGCGGCGACGAGCGATGCCGGGCTCATCTGGGCCGTCACCTGCCGATCGACGCGAACACCCAGCGCACCCAGAACCAGGCTGATGACGAGGACGACGACCAGCAGGAAGACGACGACCATCAGCACCGCTGCAATGTAGACAGGCAACCTTCGGGTGCCGTGCGCAATTGCACCGCCAACGGTGATCGAGGGGCCGAGTGCAAGACGGATCAGAGATAATTGGCCGGCCAGCGCAATCAGGTAGGCGACGACGGCCACACAATCCATCCACAGGGGTGTTGTTGCCGCATTGACGCCGCCTGGGTTGATGAGCGTGTTCACGGTTGTCGGGAGCGCGATCAGCGCCAGGGCCACGGTCGCAAGAAGGCGTCCGTCGCGAGCGAGAATTTCCCTCGTCTCCTCCCACGCCGCCGAGATCGACAGTCCGCGCATTGCATTCCCCTTGATTAATTCATCGCCCGTTATGCTGACAGCATCCGATCTGCGCAACGCTTGCTCTTGCGGCAGTCGCTCGCCATCTCGCCAGGCGTGGACGAGCTCTCAAGCAATATCGAATGGCGCATCAGCGGCGCACCGGTACCCTATGATGAAGCGCACGCCTTCATGGAAAATCGCGTCGCAGCGATCAGGGAGGGCTCGGCGGCGGAGTGCGTGTGGCTCCTCGAGCACCCGCCGCTTTTCACCGCTGGGACCAGCGCCGACCCTGCCGAACTGTTCAACACCCAGAATTTCCCCGTCTACGAAGCGGGGCGCGGCGGACGCTACACCTATCACGGCCCTGGCCAGCGCGTCGGCTATGTCATGCTCGATCTGGAAAAGCGCGGAAAGGACATCAGATGTTTCGTCCATGCGCTGGAAGGATGGATGATCGATGCCCTGGCAACCCTTGGCGTATCTGCGCACCGCGCGCCGGAACGGATCGGTATCTGGGTTGGAGAAGGTTCAAGCGAGGCGAAAATCGGCGCCCTCGGTGTCCGCGTGAAGCGCTGGGTGACACTCCACGGCTTCGCGCTCAACGTCGCTCCTGACCTTGCGCATTTCACCGGCATCGTGCCCTGCGGCATCGCTCAATTTGGCGTCACCAGCCTCGCCAAGCTCGGGAAACAAATGCCGATGGAGACGGTTGATGCCGCCTTGAAGCGCAGTTTTCCGGCATTTCTCAACAGGTTGGACCGCTCATGGAAAGAGTCTTGATGGAAGCTCGTGCTTCAGACTATTGTCCGCCGCGATTTGCGGGACGGGAAACCGTTGCAGATCGCAATAAATAGGGAGTCTTGAATGCGTGCTCTTATCCTGGTCGCTGGCGCGGCCCTGGCGGTTGCCGCTTGCAGCAGCAACGACAACGCCAACAACACCATGAACGTCGATGAGAACCTCACGACGACGGACATGAACACGACGACGACGACCGACGTGAACGCAACGGACATGAACGCTACAAGCATGAACGCTGCGGACATGAACG
>DATMHD010000103.1:0-4713 GCA_035555075.1 Sphingomicrobium sp.
AAGAACTGGACCGAGAAGGCGGAGCTCACTCTCCAAGGATCGTGAGGACCTTGCCAAGGCAGCCCTCATCGAACGCCAGAAGGCAGCCGACATGGCCGGGGGACTTCGTGAGGAGATTGGCGGCATCGACGAGACCTTGAAGGGCTATGAAGGGGATATCGCCAAGCTCCAGAACAAGCTTCGCGAGGCCCGTGCCCGCCAGAACGCGATTGCTGCCCGCTTCGAAAGCGCCGTCACGAGGGCGCGCGCCCGCGAGATCATGAATGGCAGTCGCACCGAAGACGCATTTTCAAAGTTCGAGCTGCTCGAGCGGCGCGCCGATTTCGCCGAAGGCCGTGCAGATGCGCTTGGAATGACGGGGCCCAAGAGCCTTGAGGAAGAGATTGCCGAACTGAAGGCCGCCGAAGCGGTCGATGCCGAGCTGGCCGCGATGAAGGCCGCGCTCAAGGCAAGGGGGAAATAACAGATGGATGACGTACTTATTCCCGTCCTCATCGTCGGGATGCTCTTTATCGGCCTGCCCTGGCTCGTGTTCCACTACATCACCAAATGGAAGACGGCTGCCACCTTGACGTCCGGGGACGAGAAACTCCTCGACGAGCTCCATGAGGCCGCTCGCAGGCTTGATGACCGCCTGTGCACCATCGAGCGCATCATGACGGCCGAGAACCCCAACTGGCGCCAGCAGTGCATGCCCGCCCGCGACGAGCGGCGCCTGCTCGCCGAAGGTGAGTGAGATGGCGTACGATCGCTACCCAGTCGAGCGGCGCTCCAACCAGCCGCAGCCCGTCTCCGAGCAGCCGGCTTACTACGCGGATCAACCCGCAAGCCGTACGCGCTTCTATCGCGACAAGCGCAACGGCAAGATCATGGGCGTTTGCGCGGGGATCGCGGACTATACCGGGTTCGATGTCAGCCTCATCAGGGTCGCGATGCTTGCCGCACTGTTCATGAGTGGCGGAAGCATCCTTCCCTTCTATTTCATCATGGGCTGGGTCAGTCCCGACAAGCCCATGGCGCTGGAGCGGGTCGACCGGGAAGAGCAGCAATTCTGGCAGGGCGTCCGGGCGTCACCGACGCGCGCCGCGCGCGACATCCGCTCCCGGCTGAAGGACATCGACCGCAGGCTTGCCGATATCGAAAGCTATGTGACGACAGAGAACCGTTCTCTCGCCCGAGAGATCGAGCAGCTGCGATAGTTGCGCGACGTGGATCGATCGCAGCCGCCGAGGATCGAGAGCGAAAGGGGAAATGACTAATGCAAGGTCCAACCGCCATCATGCTGGCGATGATCATCATCGGCCTTCCGACCATCATGATCATGCTGATCGCCAACCGCTTCTTCAAATTCCGTGAGAAGAAGCTCGAGATCGAGGCTCTGAATGCTGCCGAGAAGGCTGCCCAATATGCCTCGAGGTCACACGAACTTGAGGAGCGCGTACGCGTCCTCGAGCAGATTGTCACCGACGGCGGGGCGCAGACGGCAGCCCAGATCGAGGCGCTGCGGGAAGCCCCGCGACGCTCGGGCCGACGGACGGTCGCAGCGACCGACCAACGCGCTTGATGCAGCCCGGCAGCATCACGACATTCGTCAGGACGAGGGCAAAGGGGAAGAGATGAACAACATCGCTAGCTGGATCTGGGTTCTGATACCCCTCGCCGCGATCGGCTTCGCACCATTCAAGATGTGGCTGCGGATCAAGGAGAAGCAGATCGACGCCCAGACCCATCTCGCCGCCGAGAAGAGCGCTCAATACGCCCAGCACATGGAGCGGTTCGAGCAGCGGCTTCGGGTCGTCGAGCAGATCGTCACCGACAGCGGCGCACAGACCGCAGCACAGATCGAGGCACTTCGCGATCCGCCGCGGGGCCTTTCCGGAGAAAAGACGCAATGAATCCGTTCGAGTTTGTTATCGCGATCCTCTTCCTGACGTTTGCGTTCAGCGTCATCCGTCACAAGATGGGCATTCCCTATCGAGGGCGCGGTGCGAGGATCGAGCCTTACGAAGGCTCACAGGAGGCTGCGCGCCTCCGCGAGGAGGTCAAGGAGCTCAAGGAGCGAATCAAGGTCCTCGAGCGGATCACCGTCGAAAAAGAGAACAGCCTCGCCAAGGAAATCGAGTCGCGTCGCGACCACTAGCAATGCTACGGGCAACGACGATGCCGGGCCTTCCTCCACTTTCCGATCTCCTCGAGGAATACCAGCTGGTGGACGCCGAAGACCGTTACCGGCTCCTCATCGATCTTGGACGGCAGCTCGAACCCATGCCCGATGCATTGAAGACCGACGCCACCAAGGTGCGCGGCTGCTCGGCATCGGTGTGGGTCTATCCGACCTTGTCGAACAGCAGCCTTCACTTCCTTGCGGACAGCAATGCAGCGATCACCAAGGGCGTGGTGGCGCTGGTGCTGAGCGCCGTTCAGGACAAGCCGGCAGCCGAGGTCGCGAAGCTCGACATCCATGAGTGCCTCGCTCCGTTCGAGCTCTCCAAGCATCTTAGCGCCAACCGTACGCAGGGCGTTCCCAACATGATCGCCCTCGTGAAACAGACTGCGGAGCGCTACGCCGCCGCGGCCTAGGCCGCCTTCCCGTTCTTGCGCTCTTCGGCCTTCCTCAGCACGTCGTAGGCGGCTTGGACCTGCTTGAACCTTTTCGCGGTCTCCTCGTCACCCGGATTTGCATCGGGGTGGGTCTCCTTCACAAGCCGCCGATGAGCCGCCTTGATGGCGCTGAAATCGGCATCGGACTCAAGTTCCAGCGCGTCCAGGGCGCGCATCTCGTCGCGGCTGCGGCTTCCGTCGCCCGGACCCGCCCATTTCCACTGGGCGGATTTGCGGAAGCCCTTTGCGCCCTGCTCCTCCTCTGCCGCGCGGCGCGCCGCCTCTTCGGGACTGAGGCCGGCGAAATAATTCCAGTTCTTGTTGTATTCCGCGGCGTGGCTCTCGCAGAAATACCAGCGCTCCGGGCTATTGGGCGCCTTTGGCGCCGGCCGGTCGCCGATCTCGCTGCAGCCTTCGCGGTCGCACAGGCGCAGCTTGGCCGCAGTGCGGCCCTTGTCGCCGTAAGAGCGCCAGCGGGGGAATCCCCAATCGTCCGATCTCTTCTGCCGAGGCATAGCTTCCTGCAGTTTAGGGAACCGGCGGCCCGATTGCGAGCCGCCGACTCGAATGAATATGCCAGAGGACCTGTAAGCCGGGTTCTGTCCTCCGCCTTCGTCTGCAGACGAAGGCGGATGTGCGGCCATTCCTCTAGGGGACGGGTCACCCCGCCCCTCCAGCAACCAACCCGGGCGGCGAGCCGGAACCAGGCCCATGTGCCGCCCCTATTCGGTCTTGCACCCGGTGGGGTTTACCGTGCCGGCCCTGTTGCCAGGACCGCGGTGCGCTCTTGCCGCACCCTTTCGACCTTACCCGTCCGAAGCCGGGCGGTATTCTTTCTGTGGCACTGTCCCTGAGCCGCCTTCGCCAAGGCTAGTGGCAGCCCGCCGGGCGTTACCCGGCACCGTGGTTCCATGGAGCCCGGACTTTCCTCGCGCTTCTTTTGGAAGCCCGCGGCCGCCCGGCCCTCTGGCAAGCCCAATATGGGCTACTGCGGCCTCGGCAGCAACAAGGCGAGGAGCTTTGCCCTGCATTCTCCGTCGATGACCCCATCGATCATGTCCGGACGAAAGCGTCGCTGGAAGGCGATGACCGCCTTCTTCGTATCGGTGACATCATAGCCGAACCGCTCAAGGGCGAGGAGGAAACCGGCGTCGGTCCAGTAGGGATCGACAAGGTCGCGGGTCGGGCTCGGCAGGGCCAGGCGGCGCTTTGCAAGCGCGCTCCAGGGGAACAGCTCGCCGGGGTCTTCCTTCCTTGCGGGAGCGACATCGGAGTGGCCAACCACATTGCCGCGACCGATGCCATGCCGGTCCTTGATGTCGGCGACGAGCGGGATGAGCGAAGCAATCTGTTCATCCGGGAACGGCCGGTAGCCGAACTCGTGCCCGGGATTGACGATCTCGATGCCGACGCTTGCGGAATTGACGTCGGTGACCCCCCGCCAACGAGACTTGCCGGCGTGCCAGGCCCGCTTGCCCTCATCGACGAGACGGTAAGTCGTACCCTCCTCGTCAATGAGATAATGGCAGGAAACCTGGGCCTCGGGAGAGGTCAGCCGGTCAAGCGCCCCCTCGGCATCGGGCATGCCGGTATAGTGAAGCACGATCATCGAGATCGGCAGCCGCCGCTCGTCATAATTGGGCGAAGGCCGCTCGACGAAGTCCAAATCCATTATTGCAATGGCGCACAGCTACCGCTGTGCGGTCAAGTCCCGGCGGCTGTTCTCCGGTCCGGACCCATGCGTTTCTCGACACGACTACCATCGCCGATCAGCCTGTAGAGGCCGCGGACCCTGTTGTCCGCGCCGAGCTTCCCTGTTTGGCCGATCACCGTCTCGCCTGCCCCCAGCATCAGCCAACCGTCTTCCGCGATCGCGCTGGCGATGCGCTCGAAGGCAAGAGCCTTCTTCTCGGGGCTTAGATAGAGGAGGACGTTGCGGCAAAGGACGATGTCGAAGTCCCGCGGATGCGGCGCAGGTTCGAGGAGGTTGTGCACCTGGAAGCGGACGGGCTTGCGAAGCGCTTCGACGGCGCGCCAGCCGTCTGGCGTCTCCTCGAAGCACTTGATCATCTGGTTGATTCCAAGGCCCCGCTGCACCTCGAACTGGCTGTA
>DATMHD010000104.1:0-4800 GCA_035555075.1 Sphingomicrobium sp.
CCTCGCCCCCGGTCCCGTCGAGCCAGTCGATGATGTCACCGTCGAACTGACGTGCATGAGCGTCGTAGAAGCTGTCGGTCTGACCAAGCAGCTTCGGATCCGAGCCATCATTGTTGATCGAGATGAGGCGGCTGAACCCGATGACGTTGACAAGGTTGTCGATATTGTTGCCGGTGATCCGGCAGATGGACCGCGTGGACGAGACAAAATTGCACCAGCGCAGGATGTCAGGGTCTCCGCCGGCGCTCGCGACCTGACTGAACTGACCGGTGTCCAGCTTGCCTATGACAGCGATGGATGAGCGCGCGGGCCCAGGAGTGATGTAGATGACGCGTGATCCGTCTGCCGAAAGGTCCGGCGTTCCGACAGAATCCCTCGCACCAAATGCCTTGGCGTCCTGCATCAGGCGGTCGTCCTGAGCTGTTGCCGGCGCTGCGATGATGAGGCCGGCGCTTACCGCCGCGCTTGTTGCAGCAGAGTATAAAATCCCCTTACGCATCCCGTTCCCCCCTTTTTAGTGGTTTCGTCCAAGGCCACCGCTGATCTCAACTCCTCGCCGTCTCCTCCACGCCTGCCGCGGTTTGCGAGCCTCGAGCGCAACCGCTTACTTCCCATCGATCAATTGCCGATTGTACAGCTCTGTCCTCCAAGCGGGCATCGCCGTGCGTGTTGGAGTGAACGAGGAGAACCGGCACCGATCTTGGAGGCATCGCACAAGTGTGAGGTTCTGACTTGCGCCCCGACACAGCAAGGCCACGCCGCCGCGCTGAACGCGGCGAGCCCGAGAATCGCCTTACGCAATTTACCCACCCCCTTTTTCGGCACTTGCATACTGTCGTTCGTTTTCAGGAAAACAAGCGTCCGGCTTGGCGCGTGCCCATCGTCCTGTTAGCGGCGCCGGCATGACGCTCCCCCCTCCTCCAGAATGGGCGCCGCATGAGGCGGTCTGGATCGGCTTTCCAAGCGACCCTGAGCTTTGGCTCGCCGATCTTCAGCCGGCAGAGCTCGAGGTCGCAGCGTTCGCCAGCGCCGTTCACGCCGGTGGGAAAGGCGAGGAAGTCCGTCTGGTTGCTGCAAATGAAGGCGCTGCAGCAACAGCACGCCGCCTGTGCCCCTTTGCAAAGGTGATCGTGGAGCCGTTCGGCGACGTCTGGCTTCGCGACACCGGCCCAATTGTCCTTGGTACAGGAGCGGGGCGGCGTGCGCAGGGATTCGGGTTCAACGGCTGGGGCGGCAAGTACGATCTTGCCGGTGACCAGGACATTGGCGAGCGGCTCGCCCGTGATGCCGGGCTTCCTTTTTCCAAGGGGAACTGGGTCCTCGAAGGGGGAGCGATTGACGGCGACGGCTCCGGGACGGTCCTCACAACGCAGCAATGCCTGCTGAACCCGAACCGCAACAACCTGACCCAGGGCGAGATAGAGCAGCGACTCCTCGATGATCTCGGCTTCGAACGCGTCGTCTGGTTCGGGTCCGGCCTCATGAACGACCATACCGACGGCCATGTCGATAACCTCGCGCGTTTCGTTGCTGCGGGCCGCGTCGCAATCCCGACCTGTACGGCAGATGATCCCAACGAAGCCGTCTACAAGGACGCTGCACGCCGCCTTGGAGAAGCCCGCTTAGACATTGTGACCTTGCCTTCACCCGGACGGATCACGGATGAGGACGGCGATGTGATCCCCGCAAGCTACATGAATTTCTATGTCGGCAACGCGAGCGTCGTGGTCCCCCAATATGGGGCCCCGAACGATCCTGCAGCCGTCGAGGTGGTTCAGGCACTATTCCCGGACCGCGTTGCAATCGGTCTTCGCGCTGACCACATCCTTACAGGCGGCGGAAGCTTCCACTGTATCTCGCAGCAGGTTCCAGCATGACCAAAGTCACCGTGGCGGCGCTGCAGCTCGCGTTCACCGAGGACAGGGCCGCGAACATCCGCGCCGTCACCGACCTTGTAAGAGAGGCGGCCGGCAAGGGCGCGGAAGTGGTCCTTCCGCCAGAATTGTTCGAGGGACACTATTTCTGCAGGGTCGAGGACGAGAGCCTCTTCGCAGCGGCGAAACCGACAGCCGAGCACCCTTCGGTCATCGCAATGCAGGAGCTCGCAAATGAGCTCAAGATCTGGATCCCGACCAGCTTCTTCGAGGCGGAGGGTCCGCATCATTACAATTCGCTCGCGATGATCGGACCTGACGGCAAGGTTTCGGGTATCTATCGCAAGAGCCATATTCCGGACGGACCAGGCTATGAGGAGAAATTCTATTTTCGTCCGGGCAACACGGGCTTCAAGGTCTGGACCGGTCCGCGCGCCTCGACGATCGGAGTGGGCGTGTGCTGGGACCAATGGTATCCGGAAACTGCCCGTGCGATGATGCTCATGGGCGCTGAGGTCCTCTTCTATCCGACCGCCATTGGTACCGAACCCCACGACCCGGAACTCGACACATCGAGGCTATGGCGCCGCGCGATGATCGGGCATGCAGTTTCCAACGTTGTCCCGGTTGTCGCAGCCAACCGCATCGGCACCGAACATGGCCAGCGTTTCTACGGGCATAGTTTCATTTGCGACGAGCGTGGGGATATCCTTGCGGAATTCGGCGCCAACGAGACGGGTGTGCTCGTCGCAACACTCGACCTTACCGAGGCGAAAAAGCATCGCGCTGCCTTCGGCTTCTTTCGTGACCGCCGCCCGGAGCTCTACGGGAGACTGGTGGAGGATATCTAAGGGCCTTCCTAAGGGAACTCGCGGATCAGTCGAGGAGGAGCCTGACTGCCCGTTCGAATATGCTCTCGAACATGGCCTGGTCGAGCCTGCCGGTATTCTGGTTGTAGCGCGAACAATGATAGCTCGACAGAAGGATGCGGCCGTCAGGTGCCCGAGCTTCGGCCCCGTGCCCGAACTTGGTGGCGCTTGGCGGCAGCTGAAGGGCCCGTGCAGCCGCGACGTGGGCGATCTGTCCGAGGGCGACCAGCACCCGAACCTTCGTCAGGGTGGCAAGGGCAGCTTCGAAATAGTTGCGGCATGTCGCGATTTCTCCGGGCTCTGGCTTGTTTGCCGGAGGAAGGCATTTGACGGCGTTGAGGATGACCGTGCCCTGGAGGCGCAGCCCGTCGGCGGGATCCGCGCCATATTCGCCAGTCGCAAGGCCGAATTTCAGGAGGGTCCTGTAGAGCAGTTCGCCAGCAAAATCGCCCGTAAATGGGCGTCCGGTCCGATTGGCGCCATGCTTTCCAGGCGCCAGTCCGACGATTGCGAGCCAGGCACCGCGATCGCCGAACGCAGGAACTGGCGCGTTCCACCAAGCCGGGTGCTCATCCCTACATTCCTCTCGGAAGCGCACCAGCCGCGGGCATAAGGGGCAATTGCGCGGCGCTTCTGCCTCCGGGACAGGCGACAGGTCGGCAGGGCTGGCGAACTCCATGATGCTGACCTAGGCGAGCAGCCGTGGCGGACGCAACGCACCTCTACGCGATCGCGATCGGCTCCAACCGCCCCCACGGGCGTCATGGCCGTCCGCCAGCAGTGATCGAGGCGGCGATCGCCCGCCTCGACGAGGAATTCGGCCTCTTCGATGCCTCGCCCATCATGCTCAACGCCGCCCACGGCGGAGCCGGGCGCGATTTTGCAAATGCCGTTGCGATCATCGAGAGCAATCTCGAGCCTGCCGAGATGCTCCACCGGCTGAAGCGTCTCGAACGCGAATTCGGTAGGCGGCCCGGCAAAAGGTGGGGTCCGCGAGTGCTCGATCTCGATCTCGTCCTGTGGAGTGGCGGCCGTTTTCGCTCTCGCGGGCTCACAATTCCCCATCGACGCCTGGCTGAACGCAGCTTCGTCCTCCAGCCCCTTTCGGTCATTGCACCTGGGTGGCGGGTTGGGCCGCTCAAAATCAACCACCTCGCACACCGCCTTGCCCGGCGCGCTCCGCGAGGCTAACCGCGCGCTTGAGGTGGGCCCATAGCTCAGTCGGTAGAGCAACTGACTTTTAATCAGTAGGTCGCTGGTTCGAATCCAGCTGGGCTCACCAGCATCGGCTGGTTGGAGCGTAGCCCCCTCTCCTCTTTTATCGCGTCGGTGCGCTTAATCCTTCTGAAGGACTAGCCGACGATCACGTGCCGCGTCGGGCGCAGGTCTTCACGTTCCTGAGCGCGGGGCAAACGGCGGTTGACGAGGAACGCAAGGCACATCGCGAAACAGGAACTGATCGCCGCCGTGCCGAGCGCGAAATGGGCGAGGCTCAGGATCAGCAGTGCGGCCGATGCAATCGACGCAGCCTCGACGAATGGGCCGCCGCGACGACGGTGCCATATGTCCCACATCGATCTCGTCCACCAAAGCAGGAAGAGAAGAATGACAAGGATGCCTAAAAGGCCAGAATCGCGGGAAAATCCGGAATAGCCATTCGCGCGCAAAGCAGCATTTCCATCTCGGTAGAGCGCAACGACTGCGATCCAGGCAGCGAGCCACAGAAGGCCGGCAACGAGGAGGACCAAGCGCCGCCAGCCTCGGAGCCGCATCAGGACCGGCGCGCTTGCGCATAGGACCGGGCCCGATAGTGCATAGCCGGCAATCGAACCTGTAAGCACAAGGGCTGCAAGGAAGATGGCTGCCAGTGCGAACAACAGGAGGAGGAGCGCCGAGTAGCTGCGCATGTGCGGCCGCGCCGCGACTCCAATTGCCGCGATGAAGGGTAGCGAAACGAGGAGCAGGGATGCCATGTCATCAGCGCTTGCGAAGAACCCAGTGCCCGGTCCGCTCCCCGTTGGTCGGTAGCCGTTTGAGGCCGGGTTCGCCGCGGACGC
>DATMHD010000105.1:0-3671 GCA_035555075.1 Sphingomicrobium sp.
CGGCCGCAACGCCCTGGAGAATGATGGCGATGACTGGAACACGGGTCCGCCGACTGACGCTCGCCACGCCGCGGAAAAACAGGCCGTCCTCCGCCATTGCGAAATAGACACGCGGTGCAGTCAGCATGCCCTGGCTGAGGAAGCCAAGTGCCGAAATCGCGATCCCGAGGGCGATGAAGGTCGCTCCTTTGTTGCCGACTGCGAGACGCATGACGTCGGTCGCCGGGGTCTTCGAGTTGGCAAGACCCGCCGGGCCGAGCGCATGGACGCAGACGAAGGCAACTGCAGTATAGAGAAGGACGACGCCGGCGACGCCCAGAAGCAGTCCTCGTGCAAGATCCCGCTGCGGATCACGCATTTCTCCGGCAACGAAGCTCGATGTCTGCCACCCGCCATAGGAGAACATGACCGGGGTCATTGCGGCTCCGATCGCCGCCAGCGTCGACATCGATCCCACCACCAGCTGCGGCGATGGAGGAGCGCCCGCGGGCGCCAGGAGGAGTCCGATCACCACCAGCGCTCCGATCGCGAGGATCTTGAGCACCATGAGCACGCTCTGGACGTTGCTGCCCGAGCGAACGCCGAGGCAGTTGATGAGCGTCAGAAGGCCAAGGACGCCCACTGCGACGAGGCTGTCGGGGACGCCAAGCTCGACGAGGTTGCCAAGGTACCTTGCAAAGGTGATGGCGACCGCGGCCATTCCGCCCGATTGGATCACCAGCAAAAGGGCCCAGCCGTAGAGAAAGGCGGGCATCGGCCCATAGGCATCCCTCAGATAAGCATATTGGCCGCCCACTTCCGGCCGGCGCGCGGCAAGCTCGGCGTACACGAAGGAGGCGGCAAGAGCGATGATCCCGCCGATCACCCATACACCGACGATGAGCAGCGGAGTCCCGACGTGCCGCGCGACTTCTGCCGGGGTTACAAAGATGCCGGAGCCGATGATGCCGCCCATGACGAGCATGGTCGCGTCGAACAATCCGAGGCGGCGGGCGAGCCCTGAAGAGCTGGGTTGCTGCTTGCTCACAATTGGGAGATCACGTCCCGCATCGAATAGAGGCCAGCCGGCTTGCCGACGAGGAACCGCGCTGCAGCAAGCGCTCCGCGCGCGAAGATCATCCGGCTGTCCGCGCGGTGCCCCAGTTCCAGCCGCTCCCCCTCTGTCGCGAGAATGACGACATGCTCGCCGGCGACCGAGCCGCCGCGAAGCGACGCGTAGCCGATCGTCCCAGCCTCGCGTGCATGCGGATGCTCGCTGATGCGGTCGAACCGGCTGAGATCCTCGAGGGTTGAACCGCGTCCCTTCGCGGCCGACTGGGCGAGCATGAGGGCCGTTCCCGACGGCGCGTCGACCTTGTGACGATGGTGCATCTCGAGGATCTCGATATCCCAGTCCGGTCCAAGACGCGCGGTCGCCTGTTCGACGAGTTCCCGAAGGAGGTTGATGCCGAGCGAGGTATTGGGCGCCTGGATGACCGCGATCGCCCTTGCCGCGTCCTCGATCGCGGCATGATGTTCGCTCGTGAGGCCGGTGGTGCCGACGAGGATCGGGATCCCGGCCGAAAGTGCACGATCGAGGCTGTTGTTCAGAGCCTCGGGAGCGGAGAAATCAACGAGGACGTCGCCATGTTCAGCATCGATCAGGAAGCGATCGTCCTCGGACACGGCCTTGGCGATCGCCTTGCCCATGCGGCCCTCCGGCGCGAAGAGGCTGATCCGGACTGGCTGGGCTTCGGTGCGCATCCAATTGTTGTTAGCGAAGCCGCTCCTGGAGGGCCAGCGCTGCTGCGGGCGCGCGGATCTTCGCCCCGTTGATGAGGAAGATATAGGAGTCCCGCCCCGCCTTCCGCCACGCCCGGGCCTTGTCTGCAAAGGCCTCGAGCGCCGCATCTTCATAGCCCGTCGCGACGTCTTCGCGCATGCGCTGCAACCTCGCGTAGGCAAAATCGGCGGTATCCGCCTCGATGGTTGGATAGTCATCGGAATCCTCAAGGACGATCGCGATGTTCCTCGCCCGGCAAAGCTCGAAGAATCCTTCATCCTGGAAGCTCTCGTGGCGCGGCTCGATGGCGTGCCGAATGGTCATCCCCTCGATCCGCTCGGGAAGGAGATCGATGAAGCGCGCGATATCCTCGCGGTCGAACGATCGGCGCTGGGCAAACTGCCACAATATCGGCCCAAGCTTGGGCCCGAGCGCGACAAACCCCTGCGCGAGAAAACCCGCGATCCCTTCGCCCGCTTCAGCGAGTTTGGGCTTCATCACGCAGTAACGTGAGCCCTTGACGGCGAACTGGAAGCCGCCTGGCACCGTCTTTTCCCATTTTTCCCAGCTCTTGGGACTTTGCCGTCCGTAGAATGTCGCGTTGATCTCGATCGCGCCCAGCGCATTGGAGGCATATTCAAGCTCCTTCGCCTGCGGAAACTTGTCGGGGTAGAAGACCCCGCGCCAGGGAGGATAGGTCCAGCCGCCGATGCCGATGCGGATTTTGCCTTCGCTCATTGCGAATGGCTCTATTCCCGGACGAACGGTTTCCGCAACCTAGTCGTTCGGGACCAAGCAGCCCTTAGATGTTGCTCTGGTCGGCAGGCACTCCTTCAGGAATTGTCGCAGCGCCATCTTCCTTGCGGCAAGCGGCACCCATGCCGATGCCGTAGCAGGTCATCGACAATGACCCCATGGAATAGCCTCGCACCAATGGGCTCATCCGCTCGCCCGATGCAGCGGCGATACCCGCTATGTAGAGTAGGGGAATGAAATGATCCGGTGTCGGGACAGCCAGCCCAAAATCCGGGTGTTCCGTCACTTTGAGGATCCCTTGCGGATCGGTTGCAAGCTCTTGAGCAACTGCGTCGTCGAACCTTTCGGCCCAGTCGAAGGCGCGGTCCGGCTCGTTCCAGTCGAGGCGTCCAAGGTTGTGGACGACATTCCCGCTGCCCACGAGGATGATGCCGCGCTGACGCAATGCCGCGAGCCGCGTCCCGAGCTCGAGATGATAGGAAAGCGGCTTCAGCGCATTGATCGACAGCTGGATCACGGGGACGTCGGCCTTCGGTCTGAGATGCGCAAGGACGCTCCAGGTGCCGTGATCGAGACCCCACTGGTCCCGGTCCAGCCCGCACCAGGTCGGCTTTACGGCTTCGGCGACTTCGCCGGCGATATCCGGCGCGCCAGCGGCTGGATATTGGAAGGCGAATAATTCGGGCGGAAAGCCGTAGAAATCATGGATCGTTCGCGGATCGGGCATCGCCGTCACCGCCGTCGCCCCGAAGAACCAGTGGGCGGAGACCACGAGGAAGGCACGCGGCGCCGGGAGGCGTTCACCAAGGAGGCGCCATTCCTGCGTGAAGCCATTGAGCTCGAGTGTGTTCATGGGACTGCCGTGGCCGATGAACAATGCTGGCATCTTGGACACGTTTGAACCTCCACCGAATTTTGTCGCGCGAGCGGCTGCCGTTGCAAGAGGGCGCTTCAGCGGTCCTGGCCCCCATAGCGGACATGAGGCAGTGCTCCTAAGCACCAGTTCATGTCTCGCATCCCCAACATCGTGATCCTGACAGGAGCGGGCATTTCGGCGGAAAGCGGCCTTGCGACGTTTCGCGGCCCCGATGGGCTGTGGGAAGGACACCGCGTTGAGGATGTGGCAACGCCCGAGGCCTTCCGCCGCGATCCT
>DATMHD010000106.1:0-6024 GCA_035555075.1 Sphingomicrobium sp.
CTGGTGTCGGCATCGAGAGGTTCAAACTCCCTCTTTGCAACCATCGTTGCGAAACGGGTCCCCGGTTCGATGGTCAGCTGGTACAGCGAAAGATGGCTTGTCCCGAGCGAAAGAGCCTGTGCGAGGGTGACCGACCAGTCCCGCTCCGTGTCCGTCGGAAGCGCATAAATGAGATCAAAGCTGACACGTCTGAACTGTTTCTGCGCTGTCTCGAGAGCTGCAAAGCCTTCACGAGCCGAGTGGGCCCGGCCAAGGAACCGCAATCCAAGATCATCGAAGCTCTGGAGGCCAAGCGACAGCCGGTTTACGCCGGCTGCACGAAGGCTCGCGAAACGGCGGGCCTCGACCGAATTGGGGTTGGCTTCAAGGGTGATCTCGAGCTCGCCCGAAGGTGGCCAGAAACCAACCGCGGCGCCAATCAGGGCTTCGACCGTCTGCGGCGACATCAAGGAGGGGGTGCCGCCGCCAAAGAAGATCGAGGTGAGGCTTCGTTCCGGGAGACGCTCGGCCTCATGTGCGAGGTCCGCGAGAAGCGCTCTTCGCCACGCATCCTCGTCGACCTGTTCGCGGACATGGCTGTTGAAGTCGCAATAGGGGCATTTGCTGACGCAGAACGGCCAGTGGACGTAGAGCGCGAGTGGTTCGCCGCTCATTCGTTCAATGCGGAAAGGAGCTTGCGGAACGCGTCGGCCCTGTGGCTGATCGAATGCTTCAGGTCGGGGTCGAGTTCGCCGAAGGTCTGCTCGTAGCCGACGGGCACGAACATCGGATCGTATCCGAAGCCGCGATCGCCCCTTGGCGGCCACACGAGCGTTCCATCAACGCGGCCGTCGAATGTCTCTGCCTGGCCGTCATTGGGCCATGCGATTGCAAGCGAGCAGACGAAATGCGCGGCCGCTGCGGCATCGGGCTCAGCCGCTTCGACCTCCTTCCAGAGGCGCTCCATCGCGCGCATCCAGTCGCGATTTCCCTCTTCATCCTCCGCCCAACGGGCCGAGAAGATGCCCGGACGCCCGTGCAGGATGTCGACACAAAGGCCGCTGTCGTCGGCAAGTGCCGGAAGGCCGCTGAGGTCCGCGGCCTCGCGCGCCTTGAGGTCTGCATTGTCCGCGAACGTGTTTCCGATCTCCTCCGGCTCGGGAAGGCCGAGTTCCTCGGCGCCGACGCAGGCAATGCCGAGAGGTTCAACAAGTGCTGCAATCTCGCGCAGTTTCCCTCGATTATGAGTCGCGATCAACAGGGTGTCCCCGATGGACCTCATCGGCCGACTGCCTTCAGCTGCGCCTGGAAGATCTCCGAGCAACCGATGCGGGCGAGACGAAGAAGCCGCAGAAGCCCTTCCTCGTCGTAGCATTCGCCTTCCGCAGTCACCTGCGCTTCGACGATCGCTCCGTCGGCGGTCAGCACGAAATTGCCATCACAGCCGGCTTGGCTGTCCTCTTCATAGTCAAGATCAAGAACGGCATTTCCCTGGTGGATCCCGCAGCTCACCGCAGCAACCTGCGTGCGGATTGGGTCATTCTGGATCGCCTTCGCCGCAAGCAGCTTGTCGACTGCAATGCGCAGTGCAACCCAGCCGCCGGAGATCGAGGCGGTGCGTGTTCCGCCGTCCGCCTGGATCACGTCACAGTCGATGATGACCTGCCGCTCGCCAAGCTTGGGCAGGTCCACCACCGCGCGAAGCGAGCGGCCGATCAGGCGCTGGATCTCCTGAGTTCTTCCCGATTGCTTGCCCTTGGCCGCCTCGCGGTTGCCGCGCGTATGGGTTGCTCTTGGCAGCATTCCATATTCGGCGGTGACCCAGCCCTGACCCTTGCCACGAAGGAACGGCGGGACTTTCTCCTCGACGCTCGCAGTGCACAGAACGCGCGTATCCCCAAAGCTCACGAGACAGGATCCCTCGGCGTGGCGAGTGAAGGCCGGCTCGAATGCAAGTTCGCGCATTTGGTCGGGCGCGCGGCCGGACGGACGCATAGACTCTCCTCATTCAGATGTGAGCGCGTCCCTAGACCGGCAGGAGCGCCAATCCTAGATGGGGCGCATGGCTCAGCCGATCTCCGAACTGACCGACCGCATGCGCGAGATCTTCGGCCTCGTCGTCGAAGCCTATCTCGAGCGTGGTCTCCCGATCGGATCCAAGGCACTTGCGGGAAGCGTCAGCTTGTCGCCCGCGTCCATCCGCGGCGTGATGCAGGAGCTTGAGGAACGGGGGCTCCTTACCCACCCGCACACCTCGGCGGGCCGGATCCCGACCGAGAGCGGGCTCCGGCTGTTCGTCGACGGGATCATGCAGGCCGCAGCGCCCGATCCGCGCGAGCGGCGCGAGATCGAGCGCCAGATCGTTCGTGACCAGCCGATCGAGGATGCGCTCGCTGCGGCGTCCGCGGCGCTTTCGGGCCTGAGCCAGGCAGCAGGAGTCGTGCTCGCCCCAAAGCGTGAGCTGACGCTAAAGCAGCTGAACTTTGTTCCTTTAAGCAGCACTCGTGCACTTGCAGTCCTCGTCGGGGCCGACCGGAGTGTGGAGCACAGGATTCTTTCGCTTGATTCCGGGGCGAGTGCATCGGGCCTCACCGAAGTCAGCAACTTCATCAATGCCCGGTTCTCGGGCCTTACGCTCGCCGAGGCCGAGGCGCGGCTCCGGGCGGAAATCCGGGAGCGCAAGGAGCTCGTCGATGCTGCCGCTGCCGAACTGGTTGCGTCGGGCCTTGCAGCCTGGAGCCAGGATCATGCGCGCCGACCGGTCCTGATCGTCCGCGGGCATGCAAATCTCATCGATCCGAATGCTGCCGATGATCTCGAGCGAGTCCGCCGCCTTCTCGACGAGCTCGAGGAGGCGCAGGAGATCGGCCGGCTGCTTGAAAGTGCACGCGATGCCCCCGGTTGCCGCATCTTTATCGGATCCGAGAACCGGATGTTCGCGCTTTCAGGCTCGTCGGTGATCGCAGCGCCGTATAGAGGGAGCCAGGGAGAGGTGGTCGGCGTTGTGGGCGTAATCGGACCGACGCGGTTGAACTATGCCCGCGTGGTACCCATGGTGGATTTCACAGCAAAAGCACTGACGAGATTAATGGCATGACAGAGGCCACGAAAGACGAAGACCAGCTCCACGAGCAGGCAGACGAGCTCCGCAAGGAGACTGCGAAGGGTTCACCAGAAGTGGTCGAACACGACCATATCGCGGAGCTCGAGCGCCAGCTCGAGGAGGCGAAATCCAAAGCACTCTACGCCGCGGCTGAAACTCAGAACGTCCGGCGAAGGCTCGAGCAGGAGCTTCAGCAGGCGACGAGCTATGCCGCCGCGGGGTTCGCGCGCGACATGCTCGCGATCAAGGACCATCTCGACCGGGCGCTTGCCGCCGTCGGTCCCGATCTTCGGGCTGACAAGACTGCGGCGCAGTTCCTCGCCGGGATCGAATCGACGTCCCGTGAGCTTGACGCAGTGTTCCAGCGTCACGGTGTCACAAGGATCAAGTCTGTCGGCGAAGAGCTGGATCCGCACCGGCACCAGGCGATGCTCGAAATGCCGAGCGAACAGGAGCCGGGAACGGTCATCGAGGAAATGCAGCCGGGATATATGATGAAGGACAGGCTGCTTCGCCCCGCGTTGGTGGGCGTTGCAAAAAAGCCCGATTAGCCGCCGGGGGGCAGTCGCTAGTGAACTTCCCGGTGATGCTCCGCGGCCTTTGTTGCAAGGCTGAACCGGGGTTCGGGAGGTGCAGCCCCATGGAGCCGCGCTGCTGCATGGCGCCCGACTTCCGGCCCATGTTTGAACCCGTGGCCTGACCCCCCGCCGACCAGCAGGAGGTTGGGCCAGCGCGGGTGGAAATCGATCAGGAAATCGCCGTTCGAGCTGTTCTCGTACTGGCAGACCTCGGCCCCGATCAGCGGCGCTCCCTTGAGTATTGGAAAGCGCCGATCACGAAATTGCACGACTTCCCGGAGCGCTTCTTCCGAAGGCCGCCGGCTCTGCGTGTCCGGGTCAACTTCGGGCCCATGAGCGTCGTGCGCGAACTTGACCCCACGAGTTTCAAGGTCCGGGAAGCCATAGAATATGTCGCCGCCGTTGAAGTCGGCCCATGCCGGCATCGTTCCCGGAACAAACCGGCGATCGCCCGCTGGAGCGGCAAAGTAGAAGACTTCCTGCCTTGTCGGCTGGATCCTTTCGCCGATCACGTCCGGGAAGAGCTTTGGAAGCCAGGGCCCTGCGGCAAAGACGAACCTGTCTGCGCGGATCCGTTCGCCGGAACCAAAAACGAGCTCGTCGAACCGATCGCTACCAGGAACCGGTGTCTGGACCTTCGCCCTGATGTAGGTCCCGCCCGATCTGGTGAACCGCTCCACGAGTGTCAGGATCGAGCGACGGGCCATCAGTGCCCCGAAGCCCGGCTCATAGAGGCCGACGCTCACGCCCTCGAAGTCGATCATCGGGAAGCGGCGGGTCATTTCGGCCCGGGACAGGACCTTTGTTGGAAGGCCGACCTCCTTGTGCGCGGCGATGCTGTCCTCGACGTACGGTTCGTCGGTCGGAAAGAAGAAAAGCACTCCGCATTCGATGAGGATCGGGAGTCCCGCGACGCCGCTCAGCGCCTTCCACTGGGGAAGGGACTGGGCTGCCATCCGCGTATAGATTGCATCCTTTCCATAAGCGGCGCGGGTCATTCTGGATTCGCCGCCCGAGGATGCCCGGCTGTGCGCAGGCCCCCAGGCATCGATCAAGGTGACCCGGTGCCCCTGCTGCTGCAGGTGGTGCGCCGTCCAGCTTCCGAACGCACCGGCGCCCACCACTGCGACATGGTCTTTCATCGCGCTCCCGTAGGCCCTTGCGATCGCCGGAGAAACGGCCGAGCCGCCCGCTCCGACAAGGAGCGAGCGGCGGGTCACGTGCAAGTCTTGCCGGTCCTCAGCCGCGCTGCGACGCCGGCGCCGGGGGCGGCGGTGGCGGCGGAGGCGGCGGCGGAGGCACGGGGCAGGTCGCCGTCTGAGCGATCACCGTGCCATCGGGGCAGGTCTGCGTTGCCGGCGGCGGCGGCGGAAGGACCGGCGGCGGCGGCGGCGCTGCAACTGGCGATCCAAAGCTCTGCCGGACGGTCAGTCCGATGATCCGCGGCGTACCGATATTGTAGCCGATCCGCGCCCTGAGGCCCCGCTCGCGATCAAGCGACAGCAACGGGTTCTTGTCGAACAGGTTCTTCACATAGGCGACCAATTCGAGCCCGCTGTTGAATTTAAGTCCGAGGGAGGCATTCACGAGGGTGTAAGCCGGAAGCTCGAATGGCCCGAACGCAGTCGTCCTCACGCCTGATAGTCCGGTCGCGGGGTCGAAGAAGGTGAGGCCGATGCTGGTCGGTTCCTGATCCGCGGGCTGGGTGTAGCGGTTTCCGATCCGCTGCACGCTTCCTGTCACATACCAGTCTGCAGTGGGGCTGAAGTGCGAACCGTAGGTCGCAGTCGCAGCGAACTGGTATTTGGGAACGGTCGGAAGGCGATTGCCCTTGCGGATCCCCTCGACCACCGCGCCGCCGCTGATCACGGACGAATCGAATTTCGAGCTCAGCAGGCTTCCCGCAAAGGAAAGATCGAGGCCTTCGAGCGGATGGACGTCGAACTCGGCTTCGATGCCCTGGGCGTGAGCCTTGGGCACGTTGAAGACGATGCGCGATGAGCAACTGCCGGCATCGAGGGTGACCTGAAGGTTCCGGATGCGGTTGTAGAATGCCGCGGCGTTGAAGGTGATGCCGTGCCGCGAATATTTGAAGCCGGCCTCGTAGTTCCAGAGTGTCTCGTCTTTGTAGGTCTGGAACCCTCCGAAGGTCGCAACGTCGCTGCCCGAGCACAAAGGCACGTTCAGCGGATCGTTGACGCCGCCGAGGCGGAAGCCCTTGGCCGCCTGGACGTTCACACTGAGACTCCGGTTGGGTTCCCAGCTGAGGATCCCGCGCGGGCTGAAGCCGTTCGACTTGGTTCTATCGGTCCGATCATCGTCGTTGGAGAAAAGACCGCCCGAGTGGAAGCGCCGACGCTCGTG
>DATMHD010000107.1:0-2439 GCA_035555075.1 Sphingomicrobium sp.
GGTCGAGCCCGACGGCCGACGCATAGCTCTTGGCAAAGCCGATCGTGTACGTCGCCGCCGGAAGATTCTCCCAGTCACCGCTCTCGATGCTTGCAAGGTGCCGCTGCGGAATCCGGGTCTGTGCAGCGACATCCTCGAGGCTTAGCCCCTTCTCCTCGCGCGCGGCCCGAAGGCGTTCGCCGACCGGCGACACCTCCGGTTCGACCAGCTCTTCATCCATGGGTTCGGGGTCGGCGTCGCGCTTGGCCATGGGTCATGTTCGAAGGCTGAGCGCCGGGTGTCAACCGCGCACTAGCCGATTGTGACATTATGCCGCCGTGCCCATTCGGTGAGCGCCTTGCGGACATCCTTTGGCGGCTTGGCAAGCAGCTGCTCCATGCGGCTCCGGATCGCTCCTGCATCAAGGGAGCGGATCATGGCCTTCAATGGTCCAACGCCTGCCGGCGTAATCGAGAATTTCTCGACGCCGATGCCAACCAGCGCCATCGCCTCGAGCGGTCGGCCGCCCATCTCGCCGCAGATCCGGACCGGCACCTTGGCGGCACGCGTCTGGTCGACGATCCGCTTGAGGAAGCGCAGAACCGCCGGGCTCAGCCAATCGTAGCGCTGCGCAAGCCGGGGATCCGAGCGGTCGGCAGCGAACAGGAACTGGGTGAGGTCGTTCGTGCCGATCGAAAGGAAATCGACGCGCGGCAGCAGCTGATCAAGCATTTCGGCAAGGCTCGGCACTTCGAGCATCGCCCCGAACTCGATCCTCTTGGGCGTCTTCCTGTGGCCCTTCCTCGCCCAGTCGACCTGCTCCTCAAAGAGAGCCCTTGCCTCCTCATATTCCCAGGGCTCGGAAACCATGGGGAACATGACGCGAAGGACCTTGCCGCCGGCTGCCTCGATCAATGCCCGGGCCTGCGCGCGCATCAGCGTCGAACGATCGAGCGAGAGCCGCAGCGCCCGCCAGCCCATCGAAGGGTTCTCGGCCTTCTCCTCGACGTCGTCGGTCAAATAGGGAAGCGCCTTGTCGCCACCGATATCGACCGTCCTGAAGACGACGGGCCGGTCGCCTGCCGCCTCGAGGACCTTGGTATAGAGCCGCTGCTGGCGGTCGCGGCCCGGAAGAGTGGCCGAGACGAGAAACTGGAACTCGGTGCGAAACAGGCCAATGCCGTCGGCTCCGGTCATCGGCAGCGAGGCTGCGTCTTCGGCAAGGCCGGCGTTCACCATGACGCTGCACTGGATGCCGTCCATCGTCTTTGCCGGCAGGTTGCGGACAGCCGCGAATTCGGCGCGCCGCTTCTGGCTGAGTGCCATCCGGTGCTCGAAACCGGCGAGGAGCTGGCGTGTCGGTCGGATGATGACGCTTCCATTGTCGCCGTCGACAAGGATCGTCTCTCCTTCCTCGACGCTGTGCCGGATGTCGTGAAGGCGGCCGATCACTGGCACGCCCATCGCACGTGCAACGATCGTCATGTGGGAAGTGAGCGAGCCTTCCTCGAGAAGGACGGCTTTCAGCCGGCGGCGATCATATTCGAGAAGCTCTGCAGGGCCGAGGTTACGAGCGATCAGCACTGCATCATGAGTGAGGCCCGTCTTTGCAGCAGTGCCCATCCGCCCCGAGACGATGCGCAAGAGACGGTTCGAAAGATCCTCAAGGTCATGCATCCGCTCCTGGAGCAGCGGGTCATCGATTTCCCGCATCCGGGCACGCGTCCGCTGCTGCACGCGTTCGATCGCAGCTTCTGCAGTAAGGCCGCTGTCGATTGCAGCGTTGATGCGCCGCGACCAGCCTTCGTCATAGGCAAACATCCGGTAGGTCTCGAGAATCTCCTCATGTTCGCCCGTCGTTCCGAATTCGGCGTCGCGCGTCATATTGTCGATCTGCTCGCGCATCTTCCTGAACGCGGAATAGACCCGGTCGCGCTCGGCCTCGATGTCCTCGGCAACGGTATGCTCGACGACAATCCGCGGCTCGTGGAAGACGGCGACGCCGCGCGCCATTCCAGCAACGAGCTTGAGTCCTGGAAGACGAAGCGGCCCTGCGCTTCGAAGCCTGCTGCGCCGGGCTCCATCCACCAGCCGCGCGCCACCAATCATCTCCGAAAGGACCATTGCGACGGTCTGGAGCGCCTCGATCTCTACATCCTCGTACCGGCGCGGTTCGGCATGCTGGACTGCAAGGACGCCGATCTGGCTTTCAAGCCGAACGATCGGCACACCCGCAAAGCTGTGGAAGCGCTCTTCCCCCGTTTCCGGCTTGTAGATGTAGGCGGGATGCTCCGCGGCCTCCGCAAGATTGAGCACCCGGCCCTCGGCAGCAATGGTGCCGACGAGCCCCTCGCCCATCCGAAGACGGGTCACATGAACCGCTTCCTTGCGAAGACCGTGGGTTGCGAAAAGCTCGAGATTATTGTCGCGCAGGAGGTAGATCGAGCAAACCTCGCTTTG
>DATMHD010000108.1:0-3266 GCA_035555075.1 Sphingomicrobium sp.
ACGTAGGTCAGATCCCATCGCTTCGGAATGTCCAGCATCCCATAGCCAGCGGGATCGACAGAGCAGTAGAGCGGACGCGCCATCGGAGATCCGTACCGGCGTTCGATCCGGCGAAGTGTCGGCCCTCCAGTGAACGAGAGATAGAGATCAAAGCCCGAAATGAGCTCGGGCGAGAGATATTCGAAGTCGCGGCGCTCCAGCTTTGCCAATGTAACCGGCGTGTCGATATCGTAGAATGCGGTGGTTCCGCGCGCGAGGCGCTGGACCCATCTGCCCACCGCCACTCCCTCGGGCACGTACGACCCCACGATGACCGCATCCGCCAGGCGGATTTCGTCGCTCCAGTGGCGAAGCTCCTCGGTCGAACCATAATATTCGAGGCGGCAATAATCCGGGCGGCCGATATCGCGCTCGCTGCGATACCAGGGGACGTCGCGCTCGAGGAACAGGATGTCGTGGCCCCGCGCTGCAAAGGCGCTGAGAAGCGCCCTGTAAGTGGTCGCATGGCCATTCCCCCAGGAGGAGGACAGGCTGAGGCCGAGCACGACAAGCCTCATGCAGCGACCCACTCGAGACGGCTCGCCATCTCGCGTCCAAGTAGCGCGTCGACCTGCTCACCCCGGTGTGCATAAGTGTGCTCGAGAAGCACCCGCCTCAGTGCCGCACGACCGATCGCCCTCGCCCGACCTCGACCGAGCGCGCGCACATGTTCGGCAACGTCCTGGCCGTCGCGGGCGACGAGGACTTCCTCATCGGGCTTCAGGAACAGCTCGATCCCATCCCACGCGTCGGTGATGAGGCACGCTGCTGCCCCTGCGGCCTCGAACACACGCGTCGCCGGCGAGAAACCAACGTTCGCCATGCTGTCACGAGCAATATTGAGTACTGCGAGCGGCGTGCAGTTGAAGGCATTGTGCTCGTGGGTGAAGACATGCCCGAGGGATATCACATTGGCGGGTAGCTGTTTCGTTTCCCAGCCATTCCCGCCGACCAGGAACCCGCGATCTTGAAGCGCGAGCGCAGGCTCCAGGAAGAACTCCTCGACCCGCGCTTCGCGGTCGGGGAGCCTGTTCCCGACGAAGGACAGGTCGGCTGCGAAGCGCGGATCCGGCTCGACAGGGCAATGTGTGGTGGGATCGAGCGCATTGTACACGGGTACGCAACGCGACGCGCCGAAGCGCTGATAGGCTTCGACGACCGGCGGCCCACCGCCGTAGGTCAGCACGAAATCGAGTGACGGGAGGATGCGTCGGACGGGATGATCCTCGTCATCACGCATTTCATCCAAGGTCGCTGCAGCATCGACGTCCCAGAAGATTTTCAGCGCATGGGGCGCGGCATGAGCGACAATACCCGCGAGGAGTTCATCGTCGAACAGGCCGACGCCGCTCGCCTTGATGACTACGTCTGCAGCACCTGCTTCCCAAAGGACGGATCTCAGGCCTTCCGTGGTCGCAGGCCAGACAACGGACCGCGCCCACTGAGGCGGGTCGATGTCGCGATGCTGCTGGCGATCATAGGCATCGGGCTCGTAAAACGTGATCTGGTGACCGCGGCTCGATAGGTCACGGAGAAGGCCCCGGTAATAAGTCGCCGCGCCGTTCCACCACGAAGACAGCAGGCTCGAGCCGTAAAAAGCGATCTTCACGCTGCAGTCTCCAGAAGTCTTTGGGCTTGTGGTGCCTTCATGCTCCCCACGATGGACATCAGTTCATCCACTCGGTGAGCGCAGGTGTGTCGGCTCGTGATCGTCTCCAGTCCGAAGCGGACAAGTGCCGAGCGTAGGTCCGCGTCGTTCTTGAGGTCGCGCAATGCAGAGGTCATCTGGGCCCCGCTTTGCACCATCAGGAAATCCTGGTCGGCGCGGAACAGATGCTCGCAGTCGTCCCAGGGTGCGCAGACGAGGGGAATGCCGCAGGCGAGCGCTTCGAAGACGCGGATGGTTGGAATTCCCGGCAGCATCCTGGTGTAGAAGCGGCGCGGCACGTGGACCGTCGCAAGATGGGCAGCGAACACGCCGCTCGCTGCTGCATTCGGAAGCCACCCTTTGTAGCGCGCGCCAAACTCGGCGAGCTTCACGCGCGCTGCCTTTGGATAACGAACCCCGTGAATGTCGAGGCAAAGAGAGGCGTCTCGCGACGGCCTCAGCAAATAATCAACGATCTCGTCACTTCGCTCGCCGTCTCCCCAGTTGCCGATCCAGACGAGGCCTTCGCGGGCAGTTTCGAGAAGCGGCGGATGAAAGCGCCTCGTATCGGCCGCTTCGTGCCACACGTGAACGCGGCTTCCCCAGCCCCATTGCTCGTAGACCCTCGCAAGCGTTGCACCGAAGGCGAGCACGCCGTCGTATGCGGAAAGATCATAGGATCGCATCTCGTGAGGCGCCGAGACTGCGCGGTGGTGGGTGTCGTGGAACAACAAGGTGAAACCCCCACCGCGCGCCCGCAGCCGCCCCACTGCAGCGATGACTTCGGGATCATTCCATTCATGGACGATGACGAGGTCGGCGCCCCAGGCCTGCGCAGCTCCTTGCTCCGGCCGGGTATAGGTTCGTGAACTGAGCTCGGGATAAGCCTGGCGAAAAGCCTCGAGTCCTTCCTCGCCATGATCCTCCAGGAGATTTGCAAGACTCCATCCCTTGGCGGGCTCGAGGACCAGGACATTATGGCCGCGCTCGATGAGCTCGCTCAGCACTCCCCGCAGGAAGTGCGCATTGCCGTGGTTCCAGCAGGACCTCAGCGAATGCGTGAAATAGACGACCCTCATGCGGCGCCCGCCATCTCAGCCGACGTCCGGACCGGAGATGCAATGCTGGCGTAAATATGGGCCATGCCCCGT
Source organism: Sphingomicrobium sp. (assembly GCA_035555075.1). Taxonomy (GTDB): domain Bacteria; phylum Pseudomonadota; class Alphaproteobacteria; order Sphingomonadales; family Sphingomonadaceae; genus Sphingomicrobium. The sequence goes on from DATMHD010000108.1 coordinate 2,839, forward strand.
GCCATGCGTTCGGGCCGATAATGTTGTGCCCGGGCGCGCGCGAGCTGGCCGAGTTGCTCCCGCTCGTCTGGATCGTTGAGAAGATCGCAGACTGCAGCCGCAAGGGCGGCATCGTCATTTGGCGGAACGAAGATTGCCGCGCCGCCCCAGATTTCGCGATATGTCGGTATGTCCGAGAGAAGCAGTGCGCAGCCGGCCTGGGCGGCCTCCAGTACAGAAAGTCCGAACGGCTCATAAAGCGCTGGGGAGGCATAGACCGGGCGCGCCCCGTAGATGGCCGACAGAAAGGTATCGCCAAGCGTCCCGAGCGCCTCCACATGCGCAAGCTCGATGCGTGTCCCGTTGGGGCCCTCCATTGGTCCAGCGGCCCGGACAGGGACGTGAAGGCGCCCTGCCGCACGGTCGAGTGCAGCGATATTCTTCCCCTC
>DATMHD010000109.1:0-10047 GCA_035555075.1 Sphingomicrobium sp.
ATGAAGCGCGCCGTGCACTCGTGCTGTGGGGGGCCCTTCAGGTCGATCTCATGCGCCGTTCGCCCGACGAAGCGGAGCGCGTGCGCGCGGACGACCTCCTCGGGCTGATCACGCCAGTCATCAAGGGCTATCTCACGGACAAGGGTTTTGATGCTGCAGTCTACGCGCAGCAGGTGCTCGGCGGTCATGGCTACATCCGCGAACACGGGATGGAGCAGTTCGTCCGCGACGCGAGGATCACCCAGATCTACGAGGGCACAAATGGCATCCAGGCGATGGACCTCGTCGGCCGCAAGCTGCCCAAGGATGGCGGACGCGGCGTGCGTGCCTTCTTCGAGGAAGTTGGCGGCGACATTGCGAAGGCGAAGGCTGGCCGCGATCCGGGCGGAATCGCGGCTGCGCTGCAGCCCGCCCTTGAGGACCTCCAGGCAGCAACCATGTGGCTTGCAAAGAACGGGCTTGCGGACCCCGACAACGCGGGTGCCGGCGCTTATCCCTACATGGATCTCATGGGCCTCGTGTCGCTCGGCTGGATGTGGCTCAAGATGGCGGGCGCCGCCGGGCGTGCGATCGACGATGGAGCCCAGGACCTTGCCTACCATGAGGCGAAGCTCACGACCGCGCAATTCTACGCGGAGCGCGAGCTTCCGCTGTCGACGGCACTTCGAAGGAAGATCGAAGCTGGTGCCGAAACCTTGATGAAGATCCCGGCCGAGGCATTCTGAAGCTCGCTTCAATTGAGCGGGATCGACGGCCCGCCCATTGAATTCACAGCCTTAGCGGAGCGTTTACGGTCAACCGATTGACCTATGTGAGTCAGTTAACAACAAGCTTACTGGTAAGATCCTAACCTCAGGCTCAGCGACTCGCTGCTGAAGCGTTTCGACTGGCCGTGCACGGGGGGGGCCGCTTATGGATGCTGATCTGACCTACTATCGGCGACGAGCGCTCGACGAGACTGCCGCCGCGACGGCGGCTACCGACGCAATGGCGTGCCGCATCCATCTCGAACTTGCCCGCCGCTACGGGGAGCGCTGCGCAGCGATTGAAGCAGCGCGGCTGGGCGGCGCCGAACGCCTGCTGCCAGCGGCTTAAGGCCGCATCGAGCGCCATTTCCGCCCGGTCCTCCGCGCTCCCTCGCCCGCAATCCATCTGTTGACCGACAAGGTAAATTTCACGGCAACCACGAGCCTTCAACGAAAGTGAAGGTGGACTGGGGCATCTGGGACGCCTCGAACCTTTGAAAGTGGGGAATCAAGATGCGTTTTCATGTCTGCCTTGCGGCGCTCGCCGCTACCGTTGCTGCCGGACCGGCTTTTGCCCAGGCAGTTGCGACCGACTCCGATACGGCCGTTGCCCGCGGTACGGTGCTTGGCAATCACAGCCTTCGCAAACAAGCCGACCTCGACTTCGGTGTCGTCACCGTCGATCCGCTTCTGAGCGGTACCGTCACCATCTCCGCTGACGCGGCAGGCGCCCGGACGACTGGCGGCGCGGGCGGCGTCACGCCCCTCGCGAGCACGTATCAGGCGGCCAAGTTCGCCGGTTCGGCGGCACCGAACGAGACGGTAGCGCTCTCCCTCACTCCGCCTCCTGGAGGCATCGTCATCGACGGCGCTGGAAACAACATCCCGGTCGCGCTGGTGCTGGATACTGCGGGAACTCCGCGCAACGCCGACCCCGCTGGCGGCTTCACCGTCTATGTCGGCGGCACGTTCAGCCTCAATGCGGCTCAGCCGGCTGGCGTCTACAGCGGCCAGTTCTCGCTTACCGCAACCTATCAATAAGACGCCCTCAAAGGGTGGTCTTGTGCGGTCCCGGAGCGACTTCGCTTCGGGACCGCTTGTTTTAAGGGCGTTTAACTCCCGTTCACCTTGGCGCGACGGACCGAACAGCCATTGCGATGAACGCCGTTCCGCAATGCCCCATCCACGCGTTTTACCGACAGGACTCCAACCCAAAGACGGAGGAAAAAAGTCATGTCGATTACGAAGAAAATGATTGGTCTTGGTGCGGGCCTTGCAGCGATCGCCGCAGCAACCCCCGCCGCAGCGCAATATTATGGCTATGGCAATTCCTATGGCTACAGCCAGCCCTACGGCTACAGCCAGTCCTACGGTTATGATCAGCCTTATGGTTATGCGATGAACACCAACGTTGCGGCTTCGCAATGTTCGGCGGCTGTCCAGAACAGGCTCTATAACAGGAGCAGCATTGGCGGCATCCTTGGCGCAGTGCTCGGGACCAACACGAGCGGCCGGGTCGTTTCGGTGACTGAGGTCACCCCCCGCAACAATGGCCTCATCCGGGTCCGCGGCCTCGCGAGCAGCGGCCGCTATGCCTCGAACAATTATGGCGCCTACGGCGTCGGGGCCTATGGTGCGCTTGGCTACGGCTATGCCAATGCGGCCGACCTGAGCTTCCGCTGTGACGTTGCGCCCAATGGCGCGGTTTACAGTGTGAGCATCAATCGCCGCTAACCGGCGGCCTGCAGCGAAAGGAAGAGGAGCGCCGGGTTCTCCCGGCGCTCTTTCTTTTTTCGGAAATTCCGACGGTTCAGCTGGCGGTCAGTCCTTTTCCTTTTAAAACCCATTCTGCATTTGTGCGTTCATGGCTCTTTGGGCCTCTGGGCGCGGAAGCGAGGGATGAAAGAGACTGATGGGCAAAATCGCACGCGGCTGGGCGCCGCTCAGCCGGATTCTGGCGACTGGAACGATGTTCGCGGCTGTCGCGATCGCCTTGCCGGCGGCGCTGCCGCTGGCGCCCGCGCACGGCGCCGCGGCGCTCGCGCTTGATGGTGAAATCGCCGATTTCTATCGCTCGCGCGGCGGCGCGCCCCTTTGGTTTGGTCCGACGGCCCGTGATGCCGCGCCGCAGCTGATCCAGCTTCTTGCAACTGCGCAGGCCGACCGCCTCAACCCCAAGAGATACAATGTGCGTGCCCTTGCAAGCGCCGTCGCCGCAGCCCGTACCGGGGATCCAGCAGCAGTCCAGCGGGGAGAAGCAATGCTGAGCGCGGCGTTCGTGACCTACGCCCGCGACATGAAGCACGATCCAGGCGTTGGCATCATCTACGTCGATCCGGAGCTGAAGCCGAACCCGCCGACAGCAATGGAGCTGTTGACGGCCGCGGCGCGTTCGCCCTCGCTCAGCGACTATGTCCAGCAGATGGGCTGGATGAACCCCATCTATGCAAAGCTGCGGCAGGCTCTCGCCAGCCGCATCTACAGCAATGAGGCGCAATACCGTCTTCTGTCGCTGAACCTCGAGCGGGCGAGGGCGCTTCCGTCGGGAACCGGTCGCTACGTGATCGTCAATCCGCCTGCGGCGCGCCTGTACATGTATGAGAACGGGCAGGTCGTCGATTCCATGCGTGTCGTCGCGGGAAGGCCCGACCCCATCGCACAGACCCCGATGATGAACGCATTCATCCGGTTCGAGGCGCTCAACCCCTATTGGAATGCACCGCCGGATATCGCCGCCCGCAAGCTAGCACCCAATGTGCTGAAGCGCGGCCGGGCCTATCTCAACGAGAAGGGCTACGAGATTGTCGACCAGTTCGGTGACAACGCCCACGTTCTCAATCCCATGTCGGTCGACTGGCATGGCGTCGTCGGAGGCCGTGTCCAGGTCCACATGCGGCAGAAGCCGGGGCCTGCAAACTCGATGGGACGAATGAAGTTCATGTTCCCCAACCAGCAGGGGATCTGGCTCCATGACACGCCCGAGAAGGAAAAGATCGAGGACGCAGGAAGGTTGGAGAGCAACGGCTGCGTGCGTCTTGAGGATGCGCCGCGCTTCGCCCGCTGGCTGTTCAACGGCCGTGCCCCAAGCCCGAAGGGCGCGAGGCCCGAGCAGAAGGTCAGCCTGCCCACGCCGGTGCCGATCTACATCACCTATCTGACGGCGGTGCCGAGCGGAACGTCGATCGTCTATTTCGACGACTTCTACGGCAAGGATCGGGCACAAGCACGCCAGATGGCGGGCCTGTAGCTCAGCCGGTCGAGCGCTGGCCCTTGTGCCAGGGGCTTGCGACCGGCGCCTGGCTCCGTTTCTCCTTCACAGGCGCAAGCCGCCCGAGGTCGAAATAGCCGGCGAACTGGATCCCGAACTTCCCGGTCTGGGCCCAGCGGACCCGTCCATGGACGGGCCCGACGCCGACGATGTCGATCGTGAGCTCATCCCCCGGCGCGACTGGCCGGGAGCAGTCGACGAGCGCGCCCATCGACGAGATATTCCGAAGCCTCAGCTCGACCGTCTCTCCACCGATCGACGAAATCGCGCGGCGCATGAGACGGTGCCGTGGCTCGCGGATGCAGGCGAAGCCCGCCGCCTCCATGATCGTGCTGTTGGCGATATGGCGCGCGGTTTCGGCGGGCTCGGGCTTTCCGAAGATATAGCCCTGGACCATGCTCACTCCGAGCTCCCGGATGAGCTGAAGGTCATCGTGGGTTTCGACGCCTTCCGCGCACGTATCCATGCCGAGCGTTTCGGCAAGGGTGACAATTGCGCGGATGATGGCGGCGTTCCGGTTGGTCGCGCTTACCGATGCAGCGCCGCGCACGAAGCTCTGGTCGATCTTGATCTTGTCGAACGGCGCCTTCTTCAAATAGCCGAGCGATGAATAGCCGGTGCCGAAATCATCGAGCGCAAGACGTACTCCAAGTTCCTTCAGCCTTGCGAAGGTCTCGTCGGTGGATTCGCCTTCCGCGAGAAATACACCCTCGGTGATCTCAAGCTCGAGCCGGCTGGCGCGAACCCCGGTTTCACGCAGGTGGCCTGCAACCATGTCGACCACTGCAGGGTCATTGAACTGGAGTGGCGACAGATTGACTGCAACGCGCACCCGGTCGGGCCAGTTGGCCGCTTCCTCAAGCGCGGTTCGAAGGACCCATTCGCCGATCTTCCCGATGATCCCCGCTTCCTCGGCCAGCGGAACGAACCTGGCGGGCGAGATCGGCCCCCTCGTCGGATGCTGCCAGCGTAGCAGCGCCTCGAAGCCGGAGACTTCCTCGGCAGCGGTCCGCACGATGGGCTGGTAGTGGACCGAAAGCTGCCCGCGCTCGATCGCCTGCCTCAGGTCGTTCTCGAGAAGCTGGCGCTCTGCCGCTTCGCTATGCATCGATGGCTCATAGAGGCGATGCTTGCCGCGCCCTGCCGCCTTTGCGGCATAAAGGGCAAGATCGGCGTTGCGGACGAGTGCGTCAGCGCTCGCCCGGCCGGGATCGCCGATGACGATCCCCACCGATGCCCCGATCGTCACCTTGTAGCCCTCGATCATGTAGGGGCGGGAGACCTGCTCGATCAGCGTCCTTGCAAGCGATTCGAGGAGCCCGAGCTCGACTGCGCCTGGAAGCACGGCCTGGAACTCGTCGCCTCCAAGACGCCCGACCTGCCCGTGATTGCCCTTCACCGATTTCAGGCGCTCGGCGACCTGGCGAAGAAGAGCGTCGCCGACCGGATGGCCAAGCGTATCATTGACGTTCTTGAAGCGGTCGAGGTCGATCATGAAGAGCGCGCAGCCCTTCTTCCGGTGAGCGGCGTTGCGAAGCGCTTCGTCAAGCGTCTGGCGCATCATTGCGCGGTTCGGAAGGCCGGTCAGCGAATCGAAGCGTGCAAGGCGTGAGATCTCGCGCTCGGACTTGCGCTGCTCGGTAAGATCGGTCCCGATCCCGCGAAATCCCAGGAACCGGCCCCGTTCATCGAAGATCGGATTGCCAGAAAGGGACCAGTGGACGTCTTCTTCGCTCGCAGGGCTCACAACGACATCGGAAAAAGGGAAGCGCGCGGACAGGTGAAAGCCAAGCGTCTTTCGCTCTTCCAGAGATTCGGACGCCTGATCGACCGACAGGAGAGCGGTGAACTGACGCCCGAGCAGGGCTTCCGGCTCGCATTGGAAATCGTCTGCGAGCGGGCGCGAGACGTAGGAGAGGGTGCCAAGCGAATCCGTTTCCCAGAACCATCCACGGCCGGAATTCTCGAACTCGTCAACGAAGTTGAGCGCCTTCTTTGCCTGGCTTTCGAGCGCCAGCCGCGTCCGTCCCGCAAACAGGGCCTTCTGGGTGATCAGGACGCTGTAGGCCATCATGAGCACCGACATCCATTCGATCGCGAACGATGCGTCGGGATTGCTCGAGAAAAGGAAGGTGGTCACGAAAGCGACCACCGCGTTGACCAGCGCGAGCGGCGGCGAAGACAAGGCAACGATCGAGCGAAGGAAGAATCCGGACGCCATTGCGACCGTCACAAAGGTTGCATCGGCAATCCGCCCGGAGCTGGCCGCGACACAGGCAACGGCCCAAAGAATGCCCGTCAGTCCAAGATAACCGCACATCAGTCGCGAAACCGTGTGCGGTGCGAGCTGGAGGCGGCGCCAGATGGTCATTGCCGCGCCCGCGGCAGCATCGAGCGCAAGAGAGAATCCAAGCGGTACGAGGGCACCCGCAAGCACCGCGCCACTCGCTTGCGGCGGCGCTTCGAAAAAGAGGCCGAGCGCAAGTGCGAGATGGCCGCTGAGGAGCAGCCATGGTGCGTACATCCAGTTTGCAAGTCGTCGTTCGCCAAGGGCGAAATTGGCACTGTCGAGGTGGTCGACGACGTCGAACAGCAACGCCTCGCGTACGGATGCGCGCGCGGGCGTGTGGAGTTCAACTGCCGGCGGTTTGCCGAACAAGGTCCGACGCATTTAAGGTTCCACCAAGAGGACCGCACGAGGGCGGCCAATGGCGGAGTGTTACGCCTCGGCGGTTAATGGCTGATCAAACGAGCGCGGTTACCAACCCCTTAAGACTCCTGGGGAAGGAAGTCCGGGACCGAGAGGTAGCGTTCGCCCGTGTCGTAGTTGAACGTGAGGATCCGCGGCCGCTCCTTGAGCTCGGGAAGCTTCTGTTCGACTGCGGCCAGCGCTGCACCGGAGGAGATGCCGATGAGGAGACCCTCCTCGCGGGCGGCGCGGCGAGCCATTTCCTTGGCCTTGTCCGCGTCGACGTCGATGACCCCGTCGAGGATCTTGGTGTTGAGGATGCTCGGCACGAAGTTCGCGCCGAGTCCCTGGATCGGGTGGGGTCCGGGAGCGCCGCCCGTGAGGACCGGCGAAAGCGCGGGTTCGACGGCAAACACCTTGAGCTCCGGCCAGACGGGTTTCAGCACCTCTGCGCAGGCGGTGATGTGTCCGCCGGTGCCAACTCCGGTGATGATCGCATCAAGCGGCTGATCGCCAAAATCCCGAAGGATTTCCTGGGCCGTTGCCCGGCGGTGGGCTTCGACGTTTGCGGGATTGTCGAATTGCTGGGGCATCCAGCTGTTCGGCGTTGATTGAAGAAGTTCATTTGCTCGGTCGACCGAGCCCTTCATGCCTTTGGCGCGGTCGGTGAGCTCGAACTCTGCTCCATAGGCAAGCATGAGACGGCGCCTTTCGACGCTCATGCTGTCCGGCATGACGAGAATGAGCTTGTAGCCCTTGACGGCAGCAACCATCGCAAGACCGATACCGGTATTGCCCGACGTCGGTTCGATGATGGTCCCGCCGGGCTTGAGCTTGCCGGTGCGTTCGGCGTCCTCGACCATCGCCAGCGCGATCCGGTCCTTGATCGAGCCGCCCGGATTGGCGCGCTCCGATTTCATCCAGACTTCGGCCCGGTCGCCGAACAGCCGGTTGATTCTGATTTCCGGCGTGTTGCCGATCGTCTCGAGGATATTGGCGGCCTTCATGCGCTAGCTCTCCTCTGCATGTGCAGCGCGCAAATCGGGTGGCTCGAAGCTTTTTGCAAGGCGCAATTCCGGGAACCACCATGACCAGAGGAGGACCACGGCCATCGCGCCGAGGCCGCCTGCAATGACTGCTGGAACGGGCCCTATAATGGCGCCGAGAAATCCCGACTCCGCTTCGCCAAGCTCGTTCGAGGCGGAAATGAAGAGCGAGGAAACTGCGCTCACCCGTCCGCGCATCTGGTCGGGCGTATAGAGCTGGATGAGCGACTGTCGGATGTAGACGGAAAACATGTCCGCGGCCCCCAGGAGCGCAAGGCACAGGAGCGAGAGCGGCATGGACCGCGAGAGGCCGAAGAGAATCGTCGCGGCTCCGAACACGCCCACTGCGACCAGCATCTTGGTGCCGACGTTGCGCTTCAGCGGGCGGACGGAGAAAAAGGCGGCCGTCAGTGTCGCGCCGATCGCCGGCGCCGCCCTGAGGTGCCCGAGGCCCTCGGGCCCAGCATGAAGGACGTCGCGCGCAAATACCGGCAGCATCGCGGTCGCACCGCCAAGGAGGACCGCGAAGAGGTCCAGGCTGATGGCGCCAAGGACCAGCCGGTTGTGGCGGACATATTTCAGGCCCTCGACCATCTGCGCCCACGGGTTCTTACGATGCGTCAGTTCCGTCCTCGGGATTGGCGGAATTGCAATAAGACCCGCAAATGCGGTCGCGAACAGGATCGCGCTTGCCCCATAGGGCGCATAAGGCGCGTAGGCGTAGAGGTAGCCGCCAATCGCCGGCCCGACGACGGCGCCGGTCTGCCAGGCCATCGACGACAGGGCGATCGCCCGGGGAAGAATGCCCACAGGAACGAGATTGGGCGCAAGTGCTCCAAGGGCAGGTCCCGCAAAGGCCCGGCCGACGCCGAGGAGGGCCGCGACGACGTACAGCGCAAGAAGTGTCGTCGTATGGGTCCAGCTAAGCCAGCCCAATGCCACTGCACAGCCAAATTCCAGCGCCACTGCAGCGCGCGCGATCCAGCGGCGGTCGATCCGGTCGGCAGTCCAGCCGCTGACGAGGGTCAGGAGGAAAAGCGGGACAAACTGGACAAGTCCGATGATGCCGAGCCGGAAGGCGGCTTCCTTGAGGCCCATCGTCGCTCGGGCGATGTCATAGACCTGCCAGCCGATCACGATGACCATCGCGAGGCTGCCGATCGTCCAGGTCAGGCGTGCGAGCCAGAAGTGGCGGAACGCAGGGATTCGAAGGGGTTCTGGAACCAGGCTCACCAGCGGCCGACTAGCCAGCAGCGGCGGGCGCCGCAACCGCCTCACGATCGCCTCGCGCAAGTCCGAAATGGCGGATGAGCAGGGGCATGGTCAGTCCCTGGACGAGGATCGAGAAGGCAACGACCACGAACGCGGTGAGGATGATGGCGCTGCGTTCAGGAACGTTCGGCGGAACCGCCAGCGCAAGTGCAAGTGCAAGGGCTCCCCGAAGGCCACCCCAGAAGAGGACATGCTGGTAGGAGGCGGGAAGCCGCCACCTTGAGCCCTTGAAGAGGAGCGCGAGCGGATAGACGGCAAAGGCCCGGCCTGCGAGGACGAGCAGGATTGCAACCGCAGCGCCCATGGACCCCAGATCCCGAAGCGGCTGGCTTGCTTCGGTCATTCCGATGAGGATGAAGACGAAGCTGTTCGCGAGGAACGCGAAATATTCCCAGGCCCCACGAACCCTCTCCCGTCCGGCGTGCGACAGGAACCGGGTGCCACCGCTCCCCACGAGAAGGCCGGCAACAAGGGTACTGATGATCCCCGAAGCCATGAGATATTCGGCGATGAGGAAGGAGCCGTAGGCGGCGATCGTGGTGAGTGCGATCTCCACCAGCGGATCGTCCGTCCGCCCGACCATCAGGAGGATCGCGCCGCTCACGACGAGCCCGACCACTACGCCTCCGCCAAGCGTCCAGAGGAACGCTGGAACAATGCTCGTGACGCCTGGCGACGCTCCGGACGCGATCGACAGGCAGACTGCAAAGCCGACCGCTGCAACTCCATCGTTCAGCAGGCTTTCCGACTCGACCACCATCGAGACGCGCCTTTCGCAGCCCATTTCCCTGAATGAGGCGATCACCGATACCGGGTCGGTTGCAGAAATCAGTACCGCAAAGAGGGCCGCGCCGATGAGGCTCCAGCCCATGATTGCGTGCATTCCCAAAGCGACCAGGACGGCAGCGATCGCAACGCCCGCGAACGCCAGGACGAGGGTGAGCGGCAGTTCGCTCCGGAACCGACGCCAATCGAGCTGAAGCGCGCCTTCGAACACGAGTGGCGGAAGGAGGATGTTGAACATGA
>DATMHD010000110.1:0-8328 GCA_035555075.1 Sphingomicrobium sp.
TCCACGCCATGTCCGAACGAACGACCGGCATCGAGGTCGAAGCTCATCACCATCGTGTCATCGACCGGCGAGACCGTGATCCCCGCCTTGTCGAACATCACCCAGTCATATTTGAGATTGTGCCCGATCTTGAGGACTGCCGGATCCTCGAGAAGGGGTTTCAACCGGGCAAGCACAAGCGGCTGGGGAAGCTGACTCGGCGCGTCCGAATAGAGGTCAGCGCCGCTGTGACCGACCGGGATATAGCATGCCTCATTCGGCGCAGTCGCGAGGCTGACGCCGGCAAGCTTGGCAACGATGCAGTCGATACAATCGGTTTCCGTGTCGATCGCGACATATCCTTGAAGTGTCGCCTTTGCGATCCAGCGGTCCAGGGCCGCTTCATCGGTCACCGTTTCATATTTCGAGCGGTCGATGTCGATCTGCTCTGCCGGCGGCGGTCCCGCGGGTTCCTTTTCAAGTGACGTCATGACGCCGTTGATCCCGCCGCCACTGCTGCTCCGGCCCTGAACGGGGCCACCAGCATTGAGGCGATTGAGCAGCGTCTTAAATCCTTGGTCTTCAAGGAATTCAGCGAGGGGTTCCTTCGGGATTCCCTTAAGCGCCAGCTCTTCTAGCGGCTGCGGCAGCTTCGCTTCACATACGAGGCGTACCAGCTCTCGGCTGAGGCGTGCGGCCTCGGCATGGTCGATTAGGGACTGCTTCAACTTGGGTTTGCTGATCTGGTCGGTCGAGGCGAGCACTGTCTCGAGGTCGCCAAACTGCTGGATCAGCTGCGAGGCGGTCTTCGGACCAATGCCGGGTACACCCGGCACGTTGTCGACGCTGTCACCCATCAGCGCGAGAACGTCCCCTACCTTTTCCGGCGGAACACCGAATTTTTCGAAGACCTGCTCACGGCCGATGCGACGATCGTTCATCGTATCGAGCATGTCGATGCCCGCATCCTCGTCGATGAGCTGCATCAGATCCTTGTCCGAGCTGACGATCGTCACGCGCCAGCCCGCCTGCTTGGCTGCAGTCACATAGCAGGCGATGATATCGTCGGCCTCAAGCCCCGCTTCTTCTATGCACGGAATCGAGAAGGCGCGGGTCGCGACCCTGATCAGAGGGAATTGCGGGACAAGGTCCTCGGGAGGTGGAGGTCGATGGGCCTTGTACTGATCGTACATGACGTTGCGATGCGTATGTTCGGACGCGTCCAGGATGACCGCCATATGAGTCGGTCCCTGTGCCTTGGAGAGCCCGTCTGCGAGCTTCCAGAGCATCGTCGTATAGCCATAGACTGCGCCCGCCGGCGTACCATGCCGGTTCGTGAGCGGAGGCAGTCGGTGATAGGCTCGGAAGATGTAGCTGGACCCGTCAACCAGGTAGAGGTGGGGACGGGCGGAAGGATCGGCTTCGGACATGAGAGAACAGGTTTAGCAGGGTGACGGCTGGAAGGAAGACGAGTGAAATATAGGTATCGCGCCTTGTCCGTGCCCGCCGTCAGGCGCCGAGCAGTGGCCAAATGACCATTGCGAGCCCCACCATGCTTACCATGAAGGCGATTGTCCGGATGACCGGAATCCCTGCCGCGTAAAGCGGAAGATAGACGATCCGGGCGCCGAGCCAGATCCAGCCGCCAAGGGCGGTCGACGGGCTCGTTCTGTTAGCAATGACCACACCCATCAGCGCGACGATGGCGATCGGGAAGGTCTCCAGGAAATTGTTCTGCGCGCGCATGGTCCGCCCGGTCATTGGATTTGGCGGGGGCAAATCCTCATCGCGCGCGCCGACGTTCCATTTCCGACCATATTGTGCGGTCCTGAACCGAACTGCGACGAAAATGTAGATGAACAGGAGAATTGCGCCGAGCGCCAATATTCTCAGTTCTACCGGCATTTGTTTCCCCCACTTGACCCTTAGTTTTCCGAACGGGCTTTCCTATAGCGCATGTGGCAAAGGAACGCCCGTTTCACGGAACAAGGATGGTGTCCTTGGCGTCGCGTAGCGTCTCGGGATAGTCGAGCGTGAAGTGTAGTCCGCGACTTTCATGGCGCGACAATGCGGACCTGATGATCAGGTCGGCGACCTCCACGAGATTCCGAAGTTCGATGAGGTCAGGTGTCACCCGGAAGTGGGCATAATATTCCTTCACCTCCTGCCTCAGCATGTCGATGCGATGCTTGGCCCGTTCGAGGCGCTTGGTCGTTCTGACGATCCCGACATAATTCCACATGAAGCGACGTATCTCGCCCCAGGTCTGCGCAATGACGACTTCCTCATCGCTGTCCGCAACTCGGCTCTCGTCCCAGGCCCGGATTTCCGGAACATCTGGAAGCGCGTTGAAATTCGCCTTGATGTGCTGCGCAGCCGCTTCGCCAAAGACCAGGCATTCTAGAAGGATGTTCGATGCGAGGCGATTTGCCCCGTGGAGACCCGACTGGGTCACCTCTCCCGCAGCGTAGAGGCCTGGCGCGTCGGTGCAGCCGTGAAGGTCCACCATGACGCCGCCACAGGTGTAATGCTGCGCTGGCACAACGGGGATCGGTTCCGCGGTTATATCGATCCCGAGGGTCAACAACTTCTCGTAGATATTTGGAAAATGCGCCCGCACGAAGTCCGGCTCGCGGTGCGAGATGTCGAGATGGACATAGTCCAGACCAAGGCGCTTGATTTCATGGTCGATCGCCCGGGCAACGACATCGCGTGGAGCAAGCTCTGCGCGTTGGTCAAAGCCCGGCATGAACCTGGTGCCGCCGCCCTTGACGCCCATGGGCAGTTTGAGCTGGCCGCCCTCGCCGCGAACTGCCTCCGTGATGAGGAAGTTCTTGACCTCCAGATTGTACAGGCAGGTCGGGTGGAATTGCATGAATTCCATGTTCGAGACCCGGCATCCTGCTCGCCAAGCCATGGCAATCCCGTCGCCCGTCGCGCCGCGCGGCGCCGTGGAATAAAGGTAAGCTCGACCGGCTCCGCCGCTTGCAAGGATGGTCGCTTTCCCAGTGAGCGTTTCCACCCGCTTCTTCTTACGGTTGTAGGCGTAAAGGCCGTGGACGGCTCCGCTCGTTGAGAAATGCGATGCATGACGCCCGGTCACGAGGTCAATTGCGACCATATCCGGAACCAGCGTGATGTTGCGATTCTTCCGCGCTGCCGCTTCGAGGGCCTGCTGGACGGCAAAGCCGGTCGCATCGGCAACATGGACAATGCGGCGATGGCTGTGACCACCTTCGCGGGTGAGATGGAGCGCTTTGCCTTCCTGTGCGAACGGGACACCGAGTTCCATCAGATGTTCGATTGCGCGCGGGGCGGCGCCGACAACATGCTCCACCACCCTGATGTCGTTGAGCCCAGCCCCAGCGATCATCGTGTCGTTGACATGCGCCTCGAAGCTGTCGCCTTCTTCGAGCACCGCTGCGATCCCGCCCTGCGCCCAGCTTGTCGCGCCCTCGCCAAGGCCACCCTTGGCGATAACGGCGACCCTGTGGGTTTCGGCAAGATTGAGTGCTGCCGTCAGACCCGCCGCGCCGGAGCCGACGACAAGGACGTCGGCGCTGATCGTCACGCGGCGTCCTGTGCGGCCGAGGTCAGGCTGAGGAACACGTCTTCAAGGTCGGGATCACGAGTCGAGACATCAACGATCCCGAGCCCATCAGCGGTGAGGGCGGCCAGCACCTCGCCGGCGTTCACCTTGTCCTTGCGGTAGGTGATTTCGAGCGTGCGCTCGTCCAGCAGCGCGATATTCTCGAAACAGGGGCTTACCGGTACCTTGGCGATGTCACGGTCGAAGGTGACGACCACCGCTTTCTCCTGGGCCTTTGAGACCAGTTCGCGCGTCGGTTCGTTGGCGATTACCTTGCCGTGATTGATGATCGCAATGCGGTCGCAAAGCTCTTCGGCCTCCTCAAGGTAGTGGGTGGTGAGGACAATGGTAACGCCTTGCGCGTGGAGCTTGCGGACATAATCCCACAACTGGCGCCGAAGCTCCACGTCGACGCCGGCCGTGGGCTCGTCCAGCACCAGGATTGGAGGGGAATGGACCATGGCCTTGGCCACCAGGAGCCTGCGCTTCATTCCGCCCGAAAGCGTGCGCGAATATGCGTTCGCCTTGTCCGTAAGGTGCATCGCCGCGAGCAATTCGTCACTTTTGCGATCGGGAGCCGGGATCCCGTAAAGCCCGGCCTGGATTTCCAGCGTCTCGCGAGGCGTGAAGAAGGGATCGAAGATGATCTCTTGCGGGACAATGCCGATCGACCGCTTCGAGTTGCGCGGATGCTCGTCAATGTCGAACCCCCAGATCGTCACCTTTCCGCTGGTCTTCACGACCAAGCCGGCAAGGATGTTGATCAGTGTCGACTTCCCCGCGCCGTTGGGACCCAGAAGCCCGAAAATCTGACCTCGAGGGACGTCGAAGCTCACGTCGTTCAGTGCCCGCTTGCCCCCTTGATAGGTCTTCGAGAGGGCTTCGATGCGGATCGCTGGTTCATCCATGTGGCTTGCCGCATAAGAGCGGCATTCCCCCGCGACAAGCTCGGCCTCTCTTGTGACCGGCTTCGCCTGCTCCTAATTGCGGGGTCATGGCATCGCAAATACCGCCCCCCGAAGTGATCCGCGTCTCCGCTCTGCAGGTCGCTTGCGATGGATCGGGTGAGATTTCACCGGCACTTGGGCATCCACGCGTGTACCTGAGGGTCGACGAAGAGCTGGGCTTCGTCGAGTGCGGCTATTGCGACCGGCGCTTTGTTCTTGAGGGGGGACCGGCGGACAGCAAGCCGGCATGACCGGCCCTGATCCCCGGCGGTTCCTCTACCGCAATCTCAGCCCGCAGGAGGCGAGAAACCTCGCGGCAAGGCATTTGTCGAGCCACGACGACGGCGAACTCTACCTTCAATATAGTGCAAGCGAGGCATTCGGCTTCGACGACGGCCGGCTGAAAACTGCCGACTACCATAGCTCCTCCGGCTTTGGTCTTCGCGGAGTTTCTGGTGAAACGACGGCCTTTGCGCATGCCAATGAGATCAGCGAGGCAGCGATCGAGAGGGCGGCGGCAACGCTCAGGCTCCTTGATCCGGCAAGGGGAGAACCGGCTGCTCCGCCGGCGCGGACCAACCGCGCAATGTACGGGGCCGATGACCCGCTGAGCCTGATTCCTTTCGCCAACAAGGTGGCACTTTGCGAGCGGATCGACGCGGCGGCGCGAGCGCGCGATCCACGCGTATGTCAGGTCAGCGTCGCACTTTCGGCGAGCTGGAGCGTCATCGAGATCGTACGGGCCGACGGCTTCGTCGCTTCGGACATCCGCCCGTTGGTGCGGCTCGGCGTCCAGATCGTCGCGGAACAGAATGGGCGGCGGGAGACCGGCTATCACGGATTGGGCGGCCGCTATTTGTACGATCGCCTCTTCGAAGAACTGCAGTGGGAGAGGGCGATAGAGATCGCCCTTGCGCAGGCCCTCACAAACCTTGAATCGGTTGCTGCACCAGCGGGAGAAATGCCGGTGGTCCTGGGCCCAGGTTGGCCGGGAGTCCTGCTTCACGAGGCGGTTGGCCATGGCCTGGAAGGCGATTTCAATCGCAAGGGGACATCGGCATTTTCTGGACGCATTGGCGAGCGCGTTGCCGCGCCTGGGGTAACTGTCATCGACGAGGGCGCCATCGAACAGCGTCGCGGATCGTTGACCATCGATGACGAGGGAACGCCGACGCGACGGAACGTGCTGATCGAGGACGGGATACTCAAAGGCTATCTGCAGGATCGGCTGAATGCCCGGCTGATGGGCATGGAACCGACCGGCAATGGCCGGCGAGAGAGCTTCGCGCACGCCCCCATGCCGCGCATGACCAACACCTTCATGCTGGGAGGCAGGGACGACCCCGCTGAACTCGTCAGTCGGGTGAAGGACGGGATCTACGCCAAGAGCTTCGGCGGCGGCCAGGTCGATATCACCAGCGGGAAGTTCGTTTTTTCCTGCACCGAGGCCTATCGAATTCGCGCCGGAAAGCTCGCCGAGCCCATCAAGGGCGCAACATTGATCGGGGATGGTCCAACGGTGCTCACCCGAGTGAAGGGAATTGGCAACGACCTCGCGCTCGACGAGGGTGTCGGCGTATGCGGCAAGGGCGGCCAGAGCGTTCCTGCGGGCGTCGGTCAGCCCACCTTGTTGGTGGATGGGCTGACGGTGGGGGGCACCGCCGCTTGAACGATTGGCGCTCCGACGTTCTCAAGTTCTGGTTCAGACTGCCGTACGAGCAGCAATTCAATGGCGACAGTGCGCTTGACGATCGCACGAGGCAGCAATTCCTCAAGCTGTGGACGGAGAAACGGCAACTCCCGGCGGTTGAGTTTCTGACGGACCCCTTGACCGCGCTCGCCGGCGTGATCCTGTTCGATCAGTTTCCAAGGAACATGTTCCGAGGCCACGCTGAGCAGTTCGCGACCGACCATCTGGCTTTGGCTATCGCGAAGGGGGCGCTCGACAGCGGCTTCGACGGCGACCTTGAGCCAGTCGAGCGTGCCTTCCTTTATATGCCGTTTGAGCATAGCGAGAACATCGCCGATCAGAACCGTTCAATGCTGCTGTTCGCCGCACTGGGTGATCAGCGTTTCCTCAAATATGCCAAATTGCACCATGACGTCATCGAGCGTTTCGGCCGCTTCCCCCACAGGAACGCGATTCTCGGCAGGCGGGCGCGAAGTGATGAGCTTGCCGCCGGAGAAGCGATGCCCTGGTGACCGATCTCGTGGAAGCCGCGCGGTTCAACAGCCGGGTCGAAGCTGATCTTGCCCGCCTGTATCTTGAAAGCGAGGGCATCGAGGCGGTGCTCTTCGACACCGAGATCAACTATTTCTACGGCGGGCTATTCATGCCCGTTCGCCTGATGGTGCTCGACGAAGACCTTGCCGAGGCCGAAGCGTTGCTGCGCACCGAGCCCTAGAGGAGATGCGCGATCGGGTCGGGATCGAAGCCCGCCTCGGTTAGCCTGCCCACTACCTGTTCACGCGAAGCTCCCTCGTCGCGCTGCGCAAGCGCGCAAACGAATGCCGAGCGTCTTCCGGAACGGCAGAATGCAAGCAGCTTGCCGTCTGCCGCTTCGCGAAGCGCCTTCTGCATCTCCTCGACGTCGGCGGGACCAATGCCGCGGATGATCGGGACGAAATGGTAGATGATCCCGGCCTGTGCCGCGGCTTCTTCGATCTCCGAAGCCCGCGGCTGCCCGGGTTCTTCGGCATCAGGACGGTTATTGACGAGGACGGTGACGCCCTGCTCCGCCAGACCGGCGACATCGTGCGCACCGATCTGGCTGCTGACCAGGGTGCGATCGTCGAGCTGGCGGATCATGACCTTATCCCCTTTCACCTTTCTTGGGCGCCGGGACGGCTGGCGCAGCCGGAGCCGGTGGTGCCACGGCCGCAGGAGCGGGAACACCGCCGCCATTCAGTCCATAATAATCGAGGTAGGGCTGAATGTTTGGATCATGGCCTGCCCACGAGCGGTACATCTGGGCAAGATCGAGCGTATTGCCGCGCGAGAGCACCATGTCACGGAACCGCTGACCGTTGGCGCGCGTCAGACCGCCGTTGCGTTCGAAGGTGGCGAAGGCGTCCTGGCCCAGCATCCGCGTCCACGCATAAGCGTAATAGCTCGCCGAATAACCATTGCTCCAGATGTGGAGGAAGTAGCTCGAACGATACCGCGGAGGTACGTCCGCAGTGTCGAAGCCGCCTTTCGCGAGGGCCTGTGCCTCAAACCGGTCGACATCCTCGCGCGGCGCGGTCGGCGGGAGGGAGTGCCAATCAAGATCGAGCCGGGCCGCGGACAGTGCCTCACCTACTTCATAGCCCTGATTGAAGGTCCGCGCGGCGAGGATCTTCTTGATAAGGTCCTGCGGGATGGACTGGCCGGTCTGATAGTGGACCGCGTAGTGAGGGAGGATCTTTGGATCGAGCGCCCAATTCTCATTGAACTGCGAAGGAAACTCGACAAAGTCCCGTGCGACGTTCGTGCCCGAGAGAGTGGGGTAGGTCTGTGCGGCGAACATGCCGTGCAGTGCGTGGCCAAATTCGTGGAACATCGTCGTGACATCGTCCCAGCTGATTAGCATGGGCTGGCCGGGCGCGGGCTTCGTGAAGTTCTGGACGTTGAAGACGACGGGCTGCGTGTTGCGCAGGTAGCACTGGATGACGAGGTTCGACATCCATGCCCCGCCAGCTTTGTTGTCCCGCTTCCACGGGTCGATCATGAATAGGGCGAGCGGCTTGCCGTCCTGGTCGTTCACCTGGAAGACGCGCATGTCCGGGCTCCACGTCGGAATATCGTGGCGCTCGGTGAATGTCAGGCCGTAG
>DATMHD010000111.1:0-3611 GCA_035555075.1 Sphingomicrobium sp.
CAGTGCCTCGCAATGATCCCGGGCGTCAGCCGGTCTGGTGCGACAATCATGGGCGCGCTCTCGCTAGGGGTGGAACGGCGGACTGCAGCCGAGTTCAGTTTCTTCCTCGCGATCCCGACCATGCTCGGCTCGACGACGCTCGAGGTCGCAAAGCACCATCGCGAGATCATGTCCGGGGCCGGGGTCGGGTTCGGGACGATCGCCGTCGGCTTCATCGTCAGCTTCCTCGTCGCGCTCGTCGTCGTCCGCGCTTTCGTCCATTATATCTCGCGTCACGGCTTCGCGCCCTTCGCCTGGTATCGCATCATTGCTGGCGTGGCGGCGCTGGCCTGGCTGACGTTGCGCTAAGTTTTAACTTGCGCGTCCGTATCAACGGCCTGATAATTCAGGGACTTAGATGGTGATGCGTATGCACAGGACCTTGATTGTACTGCCGCTCGTCCTCCTGGCGAGCCCCGCGCTTGCGCAGCCTTATCCGCCGCAAGCATTCCAGCTCCCTCCTGAATTGACCGATCCTGTGACGATGCAGCGGGTCGCTGGCGCGCTTGAGACCGCCTCGCAGGCCCTATTGAACGTCAGGATCGGTGACATGCATGCAGCGATCGAGGGCCGCGAGGCGTCACCCCGCGAGCGCAACGAGACCGTCGGCGATCTGGTTCGCCGCAAGGACCCGAACTTTGACCGCGACATCCGGCGAGAGGTTGCAGTCGCCGGTCCCAAGATCGGGCGGGCGATGAAGGCGCTCAACCGCGCGCTTCCCGAGCTCGAGCGGAGCCTTGCCCAGGCAAGCGAGGCAATCGACCGCGCAACTGCTAATCTTCCTGATCCGACCTATCCGAGGCGCTAGACGCCTTTCGCTCAGTCGCTAAAGCAGCGACGCGATGTGGCAGCTTTTCCAGTTCCCGCTCTGTCCTTTTTCGAGGAAGGTCAGGCTCGTCCTTGCGGAGAAGGGCGTGGGCCACGAACTCGTGCGCGAGAACCCCTGGGAAAAGCGCGACGAGTTCATCGACCTCAATCCGGCGGGCGAGACCCCGGTGATGGTCGAATCCGACCAGGGCGTCACCCTCATCGGGTCGCAGCCGATCGTCGAATATTTCGACGAGACCGTCGACCGCATGCCGATGATCCACGGCAATGCAGCGCTTCGGGCCGAGATCCGGCGCATGACCGAATGGTTCGACATCAAGCTCTATCGCGAAGCGGTCGAGCCCCTGATGAACGAGCGGATGCGCAAGCGCCTCGTCAATCGCGAGAGCCCGGATACGAGAATCCTGCGTGAGGCCATGCGCACTGCGAGCGAGCATCTCGACTACCTGGATTATCTCCTCGATCACCGCCGCTGGCTTGCCGGACCGGGGCTGAGCCTCGCCGATTTCACTGCCGCTGCACATCTTAGCGTGATCGACTATCTTGGAGCGCTGGACTGGCGCGGTCACAAGCAGACCAAGGACTGGTATGCAGTGATGAAATCACGCCCCTGTTTCCGGCCCCTTCTTGCTGAACGGATGGAAGTCATCGTGCCGCCTGGCCATTACGACAAGGTCGACTTCTAGAAAGACGCAACGAAGCCCCGGCATATTCTGGAAGCAGCCCGCGGGCTCTCAGATCGATCCCCGGCTCCTCACAGCGTCGCAGATCTCGAAATAGTTGGTCGTAAGCTCGGTCCCTTGGGGAAGATCCGATGCGGCGATGTCATCGCCGAATGCCACCCCCTGCGAGATGGTGTTGGGCACGTCGGAATGATTGAAATGGCGACCATTGTCGCCGCACAGGACCCACAGGCCCGATTGCTCGTGGAAGGTCGAGTACATCGCGAGGAACGACTGGAGACGCTCGGGCATCGTCTCGAGCTCGGCATTCGAGAAGATGCGGTCAATCCGGCTGTCGAAGCGCCAGATGAGATCGCCCGCCTTCACATCCTCCAGGAGGAACGCGCCGATCCCGTGGATCAAACTTGGCCTGAGCTCGGTCTCGACCATCAACATCGACGAACACTCCAGCCGGCCCAATGGGCTCGCAAACGGCAGTGTCCGCTCTTGGGTTCCCTTTAGCCTTCAGGCAGCGATCAGTGCTCCGCGGTAGACCTGGTCTTCAAGGGTCCGGCCCGCGCCGAGCGCGACGCAGCTCATGGGATCATCGGCCACATGGACGGGAAGTCCGGTCGCGTCCTGAAGAACGGTGCTGAATTCGCGCAGGAGCGAACCGCCACCGGTCATGGTGATCCCCTGGTCGATGACGTCGGCAGCGATTTCGGGTTGGGTGTTCTCAAGCGCCGTTCGGACCACTTCGACGATCTGGTTCACGGGTTCGCTGAGCGCGTCGGCGATCTGGGCCTGGTTCAGCTGGATCTCGCCCGGCATACCCCGTCCGACATCGCGCCCACGGACCAGCGTCAGGAGGCCCTCGCCATCGGCGGGTCTCACGGCCGAGCCGACTTCGAGCTTGACCCGTTCGGCAGTCCCTTCGCCGATCAACAGATTGTAGTTGCGGCGGACATAGGAGGCGATCGCTTCGTCCATCTTGTCGCCGCCCACACGCGAGGACCGGCAGAGCGCAAGCCCCTGGAGTGAAATAACGCCGACCTCGGTCGTTCCCCCGCCGATATCGACGACCATCGATCCAATGGGCTCGGCGACCGGAAGCCCCGCACCGATTGCTGCGGCCATCGGCTCCTCGATCAGGGAAACCCGGTCTGCGCCCGCATTGGTGACCGCATCCCGGATCGCGCGGCGTTCGACCGAGGTCGCGCCCGAGGGGATGCAGATGACGACTTCGGGCCCGCGCGAGAAGCGGCTGGGGCCGCCGTGCGCCTTGCGGATGAAGTGCTTGATCATCTCCTCGGCGACTTCGAGATCGGCGATCACGCCGTTTCGAAGCGGCCGGATGGTCCGGATATTGTCGGGGGTCTTGCCGAGCATCAGCTTGGCGTCATCGCCCACTGCACGGACCTTCCTGACCCCGTTCACCATTTCCATCGCGACGACCGAGGGTTCGCTCGCGATGATTCCCTGGCCACGGACGTAGACCACGGTGTTCGCGGTGCCGAGGTCGATGGCGACATCGCGCGAGCTGAAGTTGAAAAGAGAACGCATTTTCAAATGAAGGCCCCCCGGCCTCGAGGATTCGGAAGAATCAAAGGCTTAGGCGCCCCCCGCCCGGTGGCCATATGGTTAATGACGGTTAGTCACGGGTCGTGGCTTTCCTGCGCCGAGCGGAGCGGTCGAAGCGGACCAAAGCCTAAGGGTGCGCGGCGGTCACCAGATAGTTCAGGCGGAGATCGTCGCTGAGGTGAAGCCCGCGGGCCGGGGTCCAGGCGATGCCCTCCACATCGAGGATTTGGAGCCCGGCCTCGGCGAGGAGCAACTTCATCCGGTCCGGCCCGATGAACTTGCCGAAATCATGCGTGCCGTGCGGAATCCGACCGAGTCCCTCGCCAATCGTGATCATGAGGAGCTTCGACCAGCCCGTTGCATTGGGAGTGGAGAGGATGAGGAGCCCGCCTGGAGCAAGGAGGCGGGCGAGCTCGGCGACAAAGGTCGACGGGTCGGCGACGTGCTCGATGACCTCCATGCATGTGATGAGGTCGAACTGGCCCTCGAGCTCACCGACCT
>DATMHD010000112.1:0-5423 GCA_035555075.1 Sphingomicrobium sp.
CGAGCACGCGCGCCGCTTCGGCAATGGCAACCGCAGGCGAGTGGGCATAATGAAGCACCTGGTGGATGATGATGCTGTCCGCCGACTGGTCGTCGAGCGGAAGCGCGTACATGTCACCCTGACGCAGGCTCGACTGGATGCCCGCCGCCTCGAGCTTCACGCGTGCGAGGCGCAGCATTTCCGATGAACGGTCGATGCCGATCGCCTGCGCTGCGCGGGGACCGAAGAGCTCGATCATCCGCCCCGTGCCGGTGCCGATATCGACCAGTCGCCCGAGGGTCGGCCGCGCAAGTGCCCCGTCGATGGCACGCTCAACTTCGCTTTCCGCCACGTGGAGCGAGCGGATCTGGTCCCACACTTCCGCATGGCTTGCAAAGTACCGGTTCGCCGCTTGCGCACGCTCTGCGCGGATCGATTCCGTGCGCGCGGCATCGGAGACGAACGCGATCTGGGTCGAAGCGTCGGCCCATTTGTCGATGAGCGCGAACAGCGGCTCGGCGATCTCGGCATCCGCAAGCGTCAGGAAGACCCAGCTACCTTCCTTGCGCCGGTCGAGCACGCCCGCATCGGCGAGGATCTTCAGATGTCTCGAAACCCGCGGCTGGCTCTGACCGAGCACTTGAGCAAGCTCGCCCACGGACAATTCCATCAGGCGCAGGAGCGCCAGAATGCGCAGCCGCGTCGGGTCGGCAAGCGCCTGGAATCGATCGGCAAGCGGCAGTTCGGAAGTCACGAGATAAGGATAAAAAGATATCTTTATATGGTCAATTCTGGTGTTCGAAATAATCCCTTGTCTGGGGATAGGGATTGTCGCTATTGCCGCCGGTCTGGCCTTGACTCGCATGTTGAGGTCCGGGTTGGTGCCTCCCCAGGGGCATTTAAGAAGGGAGTGAAAGTCTCATGAAGAAGGTTGCGATCGTGACCGCTGCGGTCCTCGCGCTCGGCCTCGCCGCGTGCAACAAGAACAATGCCGAAAACAATGCGGCGAACGAGACCGCGGTCGAGAACACCGCGTCGACTGACGTCAATGCAGCGACCGTGAATGCCGGTGCGGAAGCGAATGCCGACGCCGCGCTGAACGCTGCTGGCAACGCCGTCGAGAACGCCGGCAACGCCGTCGACAACGCTCAGGCTGCTGTCGAGAACAAGTAAGCTTCTTCGCTGTCAGCGAAATTCACGAAAAGGGCCGCCCGACGGGCGGCCCTTTTTTTGTCGTCGCTAGAAGTGGTACCCGGCACGCGTGAGAAAACTCATCGTCTTCGCCCTGTTCCTCGCCGCATCCTGCCAGGACAGGCGGCCGCCTACCCCGAGCGCCGACCAATCCGCCCAGCTCGACAATGCCGAGGACATGCTCAACGACATGGCCCAGAACGAAGAAGGGCCGGAGCAACGCCCCGGCCCTTCCAATTCGGAAAAATGAGCAGGCGGACCTAGAAGTCCATTCCGCCCATTCCGCCCATTCCGCCGCCGGCCATCGCCGGAGCAGGCTTGTCTTCCGGAGCTTCGGCAATCGAGGCCTCGGTGGTAATCAGGAGACCAGCAACGCTGGCTGCATCCTGAAGCGCCGTGCGAACGACCTTGGTCGGATCGATGACACCGGCCTGAACGAGGTTCTCATATGCCTCGGTCTGGGCGTTGAAGCCGAGGTTCGGGTCATTGCCGTCGATCAACTTACCCGCAACCACGGCGCCGTCGTGACCGGCGTTCTCGGCAATCTGCCGCACCGGCGACTGGAGCGCCTTGCGGATGATGTCGATGCCGCGGGTCTGGTCGTCGTTCTCGCCCTTCAGGCCGTCGAGGGCCTTCGTTGCGTAGAGGAGCGCCGTGCCACCGCCCGCAACAATGCCCTCCTCGACCGCCGCGCGGGTCGCGTGAAGCGCGTCGTCGACGCGATCCTTGCGCTCCTTCACCTCGATCTCGGTTGCACCGCCGACCTTGATCACCGCGACGCCGCCCGCGAGCTTTGCAAGCCGCTCCTGCAGCTTCTCGCGGTCATAGTCCGAAGTCGTGGTGTCGATCTGCTGGCGGATCGCGCCGACACGGCCCTCGATCGCTTCGCGGGTTCCGTGACCATCGACGATGGTCGTGTTGTCCTTGTCGATCGTCACGCGCTTGGCCTGGCCGAGCATATTGAGCGTCACGCTCTCGAGCTTGATGCCGAGATCCTCGCTGATCATCTCGCCGCCGGTGAGGATCGCAATGTCCTCGAGCATCGCCTTGCGGCGATCACCGAAGCCGGGGGCCTTGACGGCCGCGACCTTGAGACCACCCCGAAGCTTGTTGACCACGAGGGTCGCAAGAGCCTCGCCCTCGATGTCCTCGGCGATGATCAGGAGCGGACGACCGCTCTGAACGACTGCCTCGAGGATAGGAAGCATCGCCTGCAGGTTCGAGAGCTTCTTCTCATGGATGAGGATGTAGGGATCGGAAAGTTCGACCTGCATCTTCTCGGGGTTGGTGATGAAGTAAGGCGACAGATAGCCGCGGTCGAACTGCATGCCCTCGACGACATCGAGCTCGAACTCGAGACCCTTGGCCTCCTCGACGGTGATGACGCCTTCCTTGCCGACCTTTTCCATCGCTTCGGCGATCTTCTCGCCGACCTCACGGTCGCCGTTTGCCGAAATGATGCCGACCTGGGCGATCTCGTTAGAGCCCGAGACGTCCTTCGAGCGGCTCTTGAGGTCCTCGACGACCTTCTTCACGGCAATGTCGATGCCGCGCTTGAGGTCCATGGGGTTCATGCCGGCGGCGACCGACTTCATGCCCTCGCGGACGATCGACTGTGCAAGCACCGTCGCGGTGGTGGTGCCGTCGCCAGCGATGTCATTGGTCTTCGAGGCCACTTCGCGCACCATCTGCGCGCCCATGTTCTCGAACTTGTCCTTGAGTTCGATTTCCTTGGCGACGGTCACGCCGTCCTTCGTAACTCGGGGAGCACCGAAGCTCTTCTCGATCACGACATTGCGGCCCTTGGGACCGAGTGTCACCTTCACCGCATTGGCGAGGATGTCGACGCCGTTGAGGATGCGCTCGCGCGCATCACGGCTAAATTTCACGTCCTTGGCTGCCATCTGGCTACCCTTTCGTTCTCAGATTTGAGTTGCTGTTTGGAAGCGAAGGTTCAGCCGACAATCCCGAGGATGTCGCTTTCCTTCATGATGATGAGGTCTTCACCGTCGATCTTCACCTCGGTGCCGGACCATTTGCCGAACAGGATCTTGTCGCCGGCCTTGACGTCCAGCGGGGTGACCTTGCCGTCGTCCGCCCTCGAGCCGGTGCCGACGGCGATGACCTCGCCCTCCTGCGGCTTTTCCTTGGCAGTATCGGGAATGATTATTCCTCCGGCGGTCTTTTCATCGGCCTCGACGCGGCGGACGAGGACACGGTCATGAAGCGGCCTGAAACCCATGGGTCTGAACCCCCTCTTTCTCTAGTTAAGTTGAACCTTGCACGTTGGCACTCTGCGAGTGAGAGTGCCAGCGATGGCGCGCATATGGTTGCGCCCTCATCGTCCGTCAACGGGTCGACTCAAGCCTTTTGATATTAGGCGTGCCGGCGTCGGGTCAGGCCGAGACGGTCCCGCAGAAGCCAGCGGGCGAGCATCAGGACTGCAACGGCCGCAAGCCCGCTTGCAAGTCCGACCCAGATGCCGACGCCTTTCCAGTCGCGCGCGAAGGCGAGCCATACGGCGATGCCGAGACCAACGACCCAGTAGCCGACGAGCGCGAAGATCAGTGGCCAGCGGGTGTCGTGGAGACCACGAAGCATGCCGGCTCCGATGACCTGCGCGCCGTCAACCAGCTGGAAGGCGGCGGCGACCCTCAGGAAACTGACCGCAAGGCCGATGACCACCGCATTCGCGGGGACGTCGGCAAGGAAGAGCGTGACGAGGTCGCGCGGGATGGTCCACATGACAAGCGCCATCGACCCCATGAAGCCGACGCCGATCACCCATGCGGTCCATCCTGAACGCGCTATTGCAGCTTCGTCCCGACGGCCGAGGGCGAGGCCGACGCGGACGGTCGCAGCCTGCCCAAGTCCAAGCGGAACCATGAAGGTCAATGCAGCGACCTGGAGCGCGACCGCATGTGCGGCGACCGCAGGAGCGCCGATCCAGCCCATGAAATAAGCGGCAAGCGCGAATACTCCCATCTCGAGAGCCATTGTAAGGCCGATGGGTCCGCCGAGACGGGTCATTGCAAGCGTACGCTGCCGATCGAACCGCCACCAGTGCCCGAACAGGTGGAAGCGACGGAATTGTCGATCCCGCCGGACGAGGATGGTGAGCGCGCCCGCAAGGATCAGCCAGGTCAGTGTGCTTCCAACACCGCCGCCTACGAGACCGAGTGCGGGAAGCCCGAAATGACCGAAGATGAGCGACCAGCTCAGCAGGGCATTGAGCCCGATCCCGCCGATGCTGAGCCAGAGGATCGCACGCGGGCGCTCGAGCGCGGAAACGAAGTTGCGAAGGAGCTGAAAGAGGAGCCAGGGCGCGGTGCACCACATGTAGGCGCGAAGGAAGGTTTGGCCCTGACGCGCCAGGGTCTCGGTCTCCCCGAAAGCCTTCATCAGACTGCCGACGTGCCACAGCACCAGCCAATAGGGAGGCAGGGTGAGGACCAGCAGCCATAGGCCGGCGCGGAAGGTCCGGCGGACGTCGCGAACGGCGTTGGAGCGCTGTCCGAGCGCTGTCGCCATCATCGGCGACGAGGCCGTCAGCAGGCCCAGCATGAGGACGTTGAAGGTGAAGGTGAGATTGAGTGCGAGGGTTGCAGCGGCGAGCTGCGCGGATCCCAGCCGGCCCATCAAGAGGACGTCCGTCGCCTGGATTGCCTGCTGGGTGAGATTGGCAAGGATCAGCGGCCAGGCGAGCGCCATCATCGCACGCAGCTCGACGCGCCATGCTCGACCAGCACTGCCTGTCGCGATCCGGTTCATCCCCACGGCCGTAGCTGGCACCCCGCGCGTCGAAAAGGTTTGGCCGTGCGGACACTAGTCCGCTAGCAACACTTCCAAAGTAACTAGAGGCCTGGCCATGACATTCTTGCGCGCGATCTGGAAACTGCTGGTCGGGGTCAAGGACGCGCTGGTCCTGTTGCTCCTGATCCTCTTCTTTGCCGGACTCTATGGCGCCCTCTCCGCCCGCCCCGCGCCGGTGAAAGATGGCGTCCTTCACCTCAACCTCAACGGGAGCGTGGTCGAGCAGCCCTCACGCCGCGAATGGGCAGATGTCGCCGGTTCATCGCGCATCCGCGAATACCGCCTGCGCGATCTCGTTGCCGCACTCGACAAGGCGCGTGACGACAGCCGGGTGAAAGCGGTCGCGCTTGACCTCGATGGTTTCACCGGAGGCGGTGCGACAGCGATCGGAGACCTATCAGACGCGGTGCGGCGGGTGCGCGGCGCCGGCAAACCAGTGG
>DATMHD010000113.1:0-4403 GCA_035555075.1 Sphingomicrobium sp.
CGTCTCCGGACCGGCCTCGAATGCCTTCGCAACCTGCCCGAGGTGAGCCTTGTCGCGGTGCCGGGACAGACCCAGCCCGAGATCCAGATCGGCCTCATCGCGCACTGCGAAGCGATGCGGTACCGCTTCGCGATCCTCGACAGTGACAGCCAGAACTCCTCGATCGCGCAGGTCCGGCTGCAGCGCCAACAGTTCGATACCAAATATGCCGCGCTCTACTATCCGTGGCTGACGATCCCCGATCCGATGCCCGATAATCTTGCGAACATCGGCATCTTCGAATTGCCGCCCTCGGGACATGTGCTCGGTCTCATCGCCCGGGTCGACAACGAGCGCGGGGTTCACAAGGCACCGGCGAACGAGGTGGTTCGCGGGATCACCGGCATCACCAGGATCCTCCAGAAGGCCGAGCACGAGATCCTCAACCCGAGCCCCGTCAATGTGAACGTCATCCGGGACTTCCGCCCGGATGGCAGGAGCATCAGGCTGTTTGGTGCAAGGTGCATCACCTCGGACCAGGAGCACAAATATGTAAATGTGCGCAGGTTATTGATTTTCCTTGAACAATCGATCGAGCGCGGACTCCAGTGGGTCGTTTTCGAGCCAAACGCAGAGCCGCTCTGGGCCCGCGTCACCCAGTCCGTCAGCAATTTCCTGACCGACGTCTGGAGAGCCGGCGCACTCGAAGGGGTCGAGCCTTCCGAAGGCTATTTCGTCAAGTGCGACCGCACCACGATGACGCAGTCGGAAATCGACAATGGCCAGCTCATCGTCGTCATCGGTGTAGCGCCCGTCAAACCAGCGGAATTCGTCATCATCCGGATCGGCCTCAGCACGCGAACGGCCGAGGCTGCCTGAACCGATCGAGGAGCTTCAATCATGGCGCTTGAACCAAGAAAAGATCCGGTCCGCGGATATAATTTCCGGCTCGAAGTCGGCGGGCTTACGGTCGCCTCCTTTTCGGAAGTCTCGGGGCTCGTCGCGGACGGCGACACCGTCGACTACCGCGAGGGAGACGAACGCCAGAACTGGGTCCGCAAGCTCATCGGACTTCGCAAGTTCAACCACATCACGCTGAAGCGCGGCTACACCAAGAACCGCGAGCTGTGGGACTGGTACGGAAACATCGCCAAGGGCACCAATGACCGGCGGGACGGGGCCATCATCCTCATGGACGAAGCGCGCAAGGACGTGCTTCGCTGGGAGTTCGTGAAGGCCTGGCCCAACAAGGTCGAGGGACCAAGCCTCAACGCCAAGAACAACGAGGTCGCAATGGAGAGCGTCGAGCTCTGCCACGAGGGCCTCGAGATGAAGCTGGTCGCCTGATCGCCATGCTGGGCAGGCCCGACACCCCCAACGTCTATGTCGAGCCCCTCGATGCGATGCGTGGCCGCATCACGGCCCTTCGGACCGACATCACGGGCTTTGTAGGAATTGCCGACAGGGGACCTCTCAACGTGGCCGTCGCCTGCCGGTCGATGCGGCAGTTCGAAAGCGTCTTCGGCAGCTACATCGGGGGCGCGTACCTTGCCTATGCAGTCCGCGCCTTTTTCGAAAATGGCGGGAACCTGTGCAGGGTCGTCCTGGTCGCGGCTCCCGAGGCGATGTCCGCAAGCGCGCAGGTCCGGCTCGCCGACGGACGCTTCGGACTGACGCTCCACGCGAACAGCACCGGAACCTGGGGCGGCAACCACACTGCGAGGATCACGCCTTCACGACGCGCCGAAACCATCGCTCGCCAGACCGGGAACACCAGGACATCACCAGTCGACGCAACCCAGGGCTTCGACACAGGAGCCCTCGTCCGCATCACCCAGGGCGTCGCCGTCGTCTGGCGGATTGTCGCTGCGGTCGATCCCGCCCGGGCACTCCTCCACTGGACTCATCCTGACCCCCTCGAACGGCATGAATGGGAGGAGCCGCTCTCGGGCATCGACACTGGCCGTCCCTTCCGCATCGAGCGGATCGATTACGACATCACCGTCAGGGAGAGCGGAAGGCTGGTGTCGGTCCATGGCGCACTGACGCCGGTCGAGGGGCAGGCACGATATCTTCCCGACATCCTTCGGCTCCCGCCAGCCCTCCTCGGGCCCGTCCATGACGAGGCGCAGAACGCCCAGCCCCCCGAACCGCCGCCTCCCGTCATCGCGAGTGTTTCCGATGGCAGCGACCCATCCTGGCTAGGTGTCCCAATCGCCGATGCGACAGGAGCTCTCCTTTCCCTCGCCGGCGGCATCGACGGGCTTACCTTCCTGTCCCCTGATGATTTCATCTCCGGGCTCGGGATTCTCGAGCGGTGCGAGGACGTGTCCATCCTCGCCGTCCCGGACATCCTCATCCAGCCCGTTCGGATTCTCAAGGACCCGCGCCCGCAAGCACCGGTCGACCCTTGCGAACCGTGCGTCCAGCCGGTCGCGGTCGCGCCGCCAGCGACCACTCTCGAGCGCGAACTTCCGCCGGTTTTCGACGCTTCGGCGATCTACGAGGTGCAGGCGGCGATGATCGACCAGTGCGAGCGCCTCCGTGATCGCGTCGCGCTCATCGATCCGCCCTTTTTCGCAGCCCGCAACGACCGCCTCGGGCAGGGACCGGTGCAGGCGTGGCGAAGCCGCTTCGACAGCAGCTTTGGAGCGCTCTACCACCCCTGGCTCGGAGTTCCCGACCCCCTCTCGCGGGGCGGCCTCAGGCTCGTTCCACCTTCCGGCCATGTTGCCGGCCAATTTGCCGAGTTCGACTTGAGAGCCGGCGTTCATCACGCC
Source organism: Sphingomicrobium sp. (assembly GCA_035555075.1). GTDB lineage: Bacteria > Pseudomonadota > Alphaproteobacteria > Sphingomonadales > Sphingomonadaceae > Sphingomicrobium. The sequence goes on from DATMHD010000113.1 coordinate 2,760, forward strand.
GCTGCCGACGAACCTTTGTCCTGGGTCCAATCAGCCTCGATGCGGATCGACAAGGAACGGCACGGAATCCTCAACAGCGCCGGCATCAATGTCATCACCGGCCGCGAAGGCCGGCTCCTCAGCACTCTTGGCGCACGGACCATGTCGTCCGATCCGACCTGGCGCTTCGTCCCCATCCGAAGACTGGTCTGCATGCTTCACGCCGTGCTCGACACGTCGACCCAGTGGACGGTGTTCGAACCGAATAACGACGAGACGCGCCTCCTCCTCCAGAGCAACATCGATGCGCTCCTCAACCAGCTGTGGCTCCAGGGAGCGCTCGTCGGCGCCGTTGCGGATGAAGCCTACCGGGTGCGCTGCGACGAAGTGAACAATGACGCGGTCCGTCGCGCCAACGGCGAGCTGCACGCCGACATCGCGATCGCACCTGCAGCGCCGCTCGAGTTCATCGTGCTGAGGATCGGCCGTCAGGGCAACAGCTTCGAACTCGTCGAGGACGGGACGATCAGCGCACGCATGATCGGAGGAGCCAACTGATGGCACAATATCAGCGCCGCGACCCGCTCCTTGCCTATAATTTCCAGGTCTCGCTCCTCGACAGCAAGGACAGCGACGGCGTCGGGCTCACCACCATCGCACTATCGACTGCGGGACTGCGGACCATGGCCGCCTTCTCCGAAGTGTCGGGCCTGGAAATGACAATGGACGTCGAGGAGCGCGCGGTCGGCGGATTGAACCACGCGATGCTCAAGTTCCCGGGCCGCGTCAAATGGAACAACCTCGTGATGAAACGCGGCGTCGTCGCGAAGCGCGACCCGCTCGACACATCGGACCTTTGGACCTGGTACGAATCCTATCTGAACGGCGTCGGCACCAGAAAGGACGGGATCATCGTCCTTCTCAACGAGGAGCGTAAGCCGCAGCTCACCTGGTCCTTCAAGAGAGGCCTGCCGCTCAAATGGACCGGGCCCAGTCTCCACGCCTCGCAGAACCAGGTCGCGATCGAAAGCATCGAGATCGCGCACGAAGGTCTTCGCCTCGTCCGCTCGGGAGGCGCCCTTGGCGAGGCGCTGGGTGCTGCGGTCGGCGCCGTTGCGAGCCTGTTCTAGAGGGGAAACGCGTCCAATGGATGTGATCATCAATGAAGTCGTCTCCACCGTCAGGCTGGTCGATCGACAGTCGCTTCTTGATCAGCGGACGCTCGCGACGATCGTCAGGACCGTGACGGCCGCAATCGATGAGCGCGACCAGCGTCGCCGGCGCCGCGAGGAAGAAACGAAGATCCCCGACGACGGCCGCGGCGGCCTCGCCGGAGGCCATTGAACATGGCGGCTCCCAAACCGGGCCAGGCGAGCCTCACCATCCACTGGTGGGGGAAGGCTCCGGACGTAATCCCCGTCCAGTATAATCCGACCGAGCTCCAGTTGGAAAAGCAGGCCCAGTTCGCGGAGATCAGGATCCCCGGGATTGCAACGCCGGTCCAGCAGTTCGTGCGGGGCGATGCCGAAGTCCTGACGCTCGAGCTTTTCTTCGACACGTCCGACAAGGGTACCGGCGTCAAGGCGGAGAGCGTGACGAAGCTCACCGATCCCATTTACGCGACGACCCTCATCCAGCCGTCAGGACATGCGCCGCCACCAGTGA
>DATMHD010000114.1:0-6514 GCA_035555075.1 Sphingomicrobium sp.
TGGGTATTGCTCCAAGGTGGCTGAGCTTCATCGATCTGCTCCACGTCCTTGCCTACCCCTTCCTGTTGTGGGCCGGCTGGCTTCTTCACCACCGAAACGCGCGGGACGCGGTCAGTTCGACCCTGTCACTTGCAGTCCTCCTCTCGATGGCGGCGGAGCAGCCCTCCTCCATCTTCCTTCAGCATGTCGGCGTTCCGCGCTGGCTCAATGTCGCGATGTACGACCTTGGAAACGTCCTCCTTCTGACCGGGATCCTCCTCTTCCCGCACGGCAATCTTTCATGGCGCCGCGTCGGGCTGATCGCTCTTCTTCCAATCCTCATGTTCCTTCACGGAACGCTCTATCAGACCTTCTTCGTCTGCTGCATGATCATTGCCGTCCTCTCGCTACTGCGATGCCTTCGGCTGACGGATTCGAGCGAACAGCGGCAGCAGGTCCGCTGGGCTCTCTTCGGCATCACTTCCTATGCGGTGCTGCGGTCGCTTTCGATCGTCGCGGATACGTTCAAGTGGACGACAGACAGCTTCGGACACCAGCTCCTCGTCGAGATGTCCGCAGGAGTCAGCCTCGCACTTGCAGTGCTCGTCCTCCAGTTCGGGCTGCTGATCGCGCTCATCAGGTACCGTTTGTATGACGCCGAATCGGTTATCAGCCGCTCGGCCAACATCGCGCTCATCACTGTTGCGGTCGCCGCGGTTTTTGCAGGCACTGCCGATGGTCTGAAGCAGATCATCTACAATTATTATGGTAACTCCAACAGCGAAGGTCCGGTGATCTTCGCTGCGGCTCTCTCGACCGTTCTCGTCAATCCGATCCAGGAGCGTGTCCAGCGCTGGTCCGAGAAGCGCTTCCAGCGGAACCTCTTCCTCCTCCGCGACGATCTTCCCGAGGTCGCGCGCGACATGCGCGAGACCGCGTCGCTCGGCGAGATGCTGGACGAAATCCTCGCGCGGGTCGACCGCGGGGTCCGGGCAGTGAGGAGCGCAGCAATCGTCAATGGCTGTGTTCTCCGCGCCCGAAGCATCCCCGTCCACGAAGTCGAGGACTGGCGAACCGGAAAGTTCGCGCAGGACTACAAGCACGACATGTGCAAGCCGCACGACAAGCTCTTTCCAATCCGCGTGCCACTGGTTCCAAGCTCCGACAATGAAGAGCCGATCGGCTATCTTCTCGTCGGTCCAAGGCCCGATGGCTCGCTTCCGAGCCGCGACGAACAGAAGGCCTTGAAGGAAGTCTCGGAATCCATCGCCCGGGCGATCCGAACCGTGATCAAGCGGGAAGCGCGCGAGCTCCAGGTCGCCGAACTCATTGCCGACAATGCGCGGCGGATCGAAGCCCTCGAGGCACTGCTTGCGGGAGGAACCATGGCAGGGAACCGACGTCCCCGAACGGCCTGACTGGGCATGGTTTAATTTGACTTAATTGACCTGGTTCAAATCCAGGCATAATTTGATCCGAAAGCGACATTTCAATTCCGAATCGGCTGCACCCGTTGCTGGTGCGGCGAGACAACAGTTCTGACGTGGTTCGACATGAGGAGTGGAATGATGCGGAAGCTAATGCTGCGGGGCACAGCAGTTGCAGTCGCTTTGATATCGACGGCGAGCCTTGCCAATGTTGTCGTGGTCAAGTCCCTGGGTCCGTCGGCCAAGGCCTACCCGCCGGGCAAAACCCTTCCTGAAAGCGCCAAGATCAATCTCCAGGGCGGCGACGTCGTCACGGTAATCGGTCCGGCAAGCGCACAAACGCTACGCGGACCTGGCAATTTCGACGCCAAGCAGGTCGCGCTTGCAGCGGCCGCCGGTCAGCGCGGCCGCTTCGGCGCGCTTCGCGCTTCGGAAGTCGCAACGAACCCCAGTATCTGGGACGTCGACGCAAGTGCCGGAGGCAAGGTCTGTATCGCTGATCCCGCCAAGCTGCAGCTGTGGCGTCCGGACAGCGAAGCCTCGACGACGGTTCAGATCCGTTCTGCCGACGGCAAGTCGCAGTCGTTGAGCTGGGCGGCAGGAAAGGCGCTCGCTCCCTGGCCCGCGGCGCTGCCGATCAAGAACGGAAACCAATATTCCGTCGAATGGCCGGACGGTGCCGACGCAAGCAAGCTCGATGTCGTCACCGTAGCTTCGCCGCCGGCGGACCTTGTGGGCGCTGCCCAGATCCTGCTCGAGAATGGATGCCAGAAGCAGCTCGACCTGCTGGTTGAAAGCGCGAGCAAGGCCGCTCCCGCAAAATAGCTAGCTGATCACCTCCGCGGCCCTCAGGCGCTCCAACTCTTTGGGAGGGAGCCCGAGGGTCTCGAGGACCGCAGCCGTATGCTCGCCAAGAGCGGGCGGTGGAAGATCGGAGCCGGCCCGCTCGCCATCGAGACAGACGGGCGATCCGACCTGCGGGACTCCGGCGATCGTCGAGACCATCTTTCGATGCTGGGCCTGCACGTCGGAGAAGGCCTGGGTGAGGGTATTGATCGGACCTGCTGGAATGCCTGCGCGCTCGAGTGCCTCGAGCCATTGCGCCGCCGGCCGTTGACCTATTGCCCGGCTCACCAGTTCGACGATCGCATTGCGGTTCGCAACGCGTGACTCGTTCGAGGAAAAGCGCTCATCGCCCGCCCATTCGGGATGGCCGCAGATATCCGCGAGCCGCGCGAACTGCCGGTCGTTGCCGACGGCGATGATGATCGGCTGATCGGAAGCGTTGAAGGGCTGGTACGGAACTATATTGGGATGGGTATTGCCCTGCCTTGGGGGGTCCCTCCCCGAAACCAGGGCGTTCGAGGCCTGGTTGGCCATGACTGCAAGCTGCGTGTCGAACAAGGCCATGTCGATGCTCGTGCCCTTGCCTGTGCGTTCACGCCTGAACAGCGCTGCAAGGATCGAGGCGCAGGTATACATGCCGGTGAAGAGATCCGCGATCGCGACCCCTGCGCGCATCGGACCGCCTCCGGGCTCTCCGTCCGGAAGGCCAGTCACACTCATCATCCCGCCCATTCCCTGGATGATGAAATCGTAACCGGCGCGCTCCGCATAGGGACCATCCTGGCCAAAGCCGGTGATGGAGGCATAGACGAGCCGGGGATTGAGCGAGCAGAGCGTCCCGGCATCAAGGCCGGACTTCTTCAGGCCGCCCACCTTGAAATTCTCGACAACGACGTCGGCCCGCGCCGCAAGATTGCGCACGAGCGAGGCGCCATCGGCCTTGGCAAAGTCGATTGCCACGGACTTCTTGCCGCGGTTGCAGCTCAGGAAATAGGCCGCAACGCGCTCCTCACCGCTACCGAACCAGGGAGGTCCCCAATGGCGCGTGTCATCGCCCACGAGCGGCCGTTCGATCTTGATGACTTCGGCTCCAAGATCCGCAAGGAGCTGGGTGCACCAGGGCCCCGCAAGGACGCGGCTGAGATCGAGGACGCGGATGCCGTCGAGCGGCTTCAATGGCGCCGCTTCCAGAAGCGCCGATCGGAAAGGAGGGTGTGGGCGGCATTGTGACCGGGTGCACCCGTCACCCCCCCACCTGGGTGCGCGCCCGAGCCGCACAGGTACAGGCCTTTGAGTGGCATCCTGTAATCGGCGGCGCCAATCATCGGCCGGGCGCTGAAGAGCTGGTCCAGTCCCATCTTTCCGTGGAAGATATCGCCGCCGATAAGGCCGAAACGCCGCTCCAGATCGAGCGGTGAATGGATCTGCCGTCCAAGCACCGATTTTGCAAAGCCCGGCGCATGCGCATCAACTGTGGCGATGACCTGGTCCGCGGCCTTGTCCCGTTCCTTGTCCCAACTGCGACCAGGACCAAGGTCGTAGCGGAAATGCTGGCAGAACAGGCTTGCGACATGCTGCCCCTTGGGCGCCAGCGTCGGATCAAGGGTCGAGGGAATGAGCATCTCGATGATCGGCTGCCTGGCCCAGCCAGTGACGGCGGCGTCGAGATAGGCCCGGTGCATATAGTCGAGGCTCGGCGCCATGATGATGCCCGCCGTCAGGTGGTTGCCCTTCTTGGGCAGTACCGTGAACCTTGGAAGTTCCGACAAGGCAACGTTGATGCGGAAGGTCGCGCTTTCGCACTTCCAGCCGTGCATCCTTGCGGTGGCATCGGCGTCCACTGCACCTTCCGGCAGAAGACGGTCGAACAGGAGTTTTGGATTGACACCCGCGACAACCGTTGCCGACGTCCAAGCTTTGCCGCCGGCAACGACACCAGCCGCCCGGCCGTCGTTGACGATCACTTCCTCGACGGGCGTGTTGAGAAGGATGTCGACACCGGCCTCGCGGCATGCCCGTGCCATTGCCTGGGTGATCGAGCCCATGCCCCCGATGGCATGGCCCCATGCGCCAGGAACGCCGGCCGCTTCGCCGAACAGATGGTGAAGGAGAACATAGCCGGTGCCGGGTGACTGGGGCGAGGCAAAGTTTCCGACGACTCCGTCGAACCCGAACAAGGCCTTCGTAAGCTCACCCTTGAAATGCCGGTCGAGGATATCGGCCGCGCTGCGCACCGCAAAATCGTGAACGATCCTCGTCTCGGCGAGCGACAGGCCGGCCATGTCCCTGCCAAGGCTCAGGAGCTTTGGAATGGCGCTGACGTTGCGCCCGACATTGGGAGGTGCGCGAAGGAGCCATTTCTTGAGCAGCTTGACGACGACTTCGAGCTCGCCGTGATAGCGGTCGTAGGCCGCGCCATCCTCCTTATGATGCCGCTGGATCTCCTTGCGGGTCAGGCCGCCCCGACCTGCAAGGAGATAGTCGCCCTCGCCAGGCAGGAAATTGTCGGTCTTGCGCAGAACAACCTTAAGGCCGTGCCGCTCTAGCTCCATGTCCCGGATGACCTTGGGCTGGAGAAGGCTGACCGTGTAGCTCGCGGCCGAGTTGCGGAAGCCCGGCAGGAACTCGTCGGTGACCGCAGCACCTCCGATTGTACCCGTCGCCTCGAGGACGGCCACCTTGAGGCCCTTCTTGGCAAGGTAATAAGCGCAGGTGAGGCCGTTGTGGCCGCCACCGATGATGATTGCGTCGTGCATATTCGTTCCGCCATAGCGGCGGAAGATTCACCGCATCAACACCAGTTCTTCAGCCATCGTCGGGTGAAGCGCAACCGTCGCGTCGAAATCGGCCTTCTTGAGCTTGCCCTTGATCGCAATTGCTGCAGCCTGGAGGATCTCGGGCGCATCAGGGCCGATCATGTGGATGCCGACGATCCGGTCGGTGGAACCATCGACCACGAGCTTGTAGAGCGAGCGCTCGTTCCGGCCGGCGAGAACGTTCTTCATCGCCCTGAAGTCGGAGGTGAAGGTCTTCACCTGGCCAAGCTTGTTCCTTGCCTCACCTTCGGTCATTCCGACGCCCGCGAGCGGCGGATGGCTGAACACCGCCGAGGGCACGCAGCCATAATCGACCTGGTGCGGCTTGTTGCCGAAGAAAGTGTCCGCGAACGCCTGGCCTTCGCGGATCGCCACGGGCGTCAGCTGGATCCGGTCGGTCACGTCGCCAACCGCGAAGATCGAGGGAATGTTCGTCCGGTTATCGGCGTCGACCTTGATCTGGCCTTTCTCGCCCATCTCGACGCCGACCGTCTCGAGACCCAGCCCTCGCGAGTTCGGGTTCCGGCCAACGGCGAACAGCACCTGATCGGCCTCGAGATCGTCGCAGCCTGCCATGCCGATGTGAAGGACGCCGTTCTGCCCCTTCTCGATACGCTCGATGGTCGCATGGAATTTGAAATCAATGCCTTTGCGAAGCGAGATCTGGAGCAGGCGGTCCACGATCTGCTGATCATATTGCCGAAGGATCGTATCAGTCCGGTTCACCAGCGTGACGTGGCTTCCGAACTGGTGGAAGATTCCGGCGAACTCGTTGGCGATGTAACCACCGCCCGCGATCACAATGCGCTTGGGAAGCGCGCCCAGATGGAAGACCTCATTCGAGCTTATCGCATGGTCGATGCCTTCGACGCTCGGCATCACCGGCGTTGCTCCGGTTGCAATGAGGATTTTCTCGGCGGTGACTTCCTTGCCGCTCGAAAGCCTGATCGAATTCTCACCCGAAAGCACGGCTCGCTCATGGAAGATCGTGACGCCGTGGTTGGTCAGCGTCTCGGTGTACGCACCTTCGAGGCGGCCAACTTCAGCAAGGACATTGTCCCGGAGCACGGGCCAGTCGAAGCGCTTCTGCGGCACGTCCCAGCCGAACATGGCCGCGTCGTCGAGATCCTCGGCGAAGTGCGCCCCGTAAACGAGGAGCTTCTTCGGGACGCAGCCGCGGATGACGCAGGTGCCCCCCACCTTGTGCTCCTCGGCAATCGCGACACGCGCACCGTATGCTGCCGCAACACGGGCCGCGCGCACCCCGCCGGACCCCGCGCCGATCACGAACAGGTCGAAATCACTCAATTCTTCGGCTCCTCGATGGGCTCGAACCAGGCTGCGCGACCCTTGAAGTCGGTGGTGACGACAAAATGCTTCAGGATCGGAGTTCCGACGTTCAGCGCGGCCCTGCTGGAAGTCTCGTCCACGCTCGCCCGAACATCG
>DATMHD010000115.1:0-3792 GCA_035555075.1 Sphingomicrobium sp.
TGGCCGGGGCTCGATCCTCCTTCGCTCGCGTCATCATGTCGAAGAGGGCCGCGGCGAACGACGATCCATCGTCCTTACCGAAATCCCCTACCAGGTCGGCAAATCCGGACTGGTCGAGAAGATCGCGGAAGCCGCGAAGGAGAAGCGGATCGAGGGTGTCTCGGACATCCGCGACGAGTCCAACCGCGAAGGCGTTCGCATCGTCATCGACCTGAAGCGCGATGCCACCCCCGACGTCGTTCTCAACCAGCTCTGGCGGCACACCCCCGCGCAGTCGAGCTTCCCGGCGAACATGCTCGCAATCCGCGGCGGCCGGCCGGAGACATTGACGCTTCGCGACATCATCGAAAGCTTCGTCCGGTTCCGCGAGGAAGTGATCACCCGCCGCTCCAAGTTCGAGCTCTTCAAGGCCCGCGAGCGCGCCCATCTCCTCCTTGGGCTCGTCGTTGCGGTTACCAACCTCGACGAGGTCGTGAGGCTGATCCGCGGCTCAGCTTCGCCGGCGGTCGCGCGCGAACGGCTACTCGAACGCGAATGGCCCATGGAGGTGATCCGACCCTACATCGCGCTCGTCGAAGCGGTCGAACCTCAAAAATCCGACAAGAGCTATCGCCTGTCCGAGGCCCAGGTCAGGGCGATCCTCGAACTGCGCCTGCATCGCCTGACAGCGCTCGGCCGCGACGAGATTGCCGGTGAGCTCGAGGGCCTTGCGAAGAACATCGGTGAACTGCTCGCAATTCTTGCCGACCGCGTCCGCCTTTACGCGGTGATGCGTGAGGAGTTCGACGAGGTCGAAGCCGAATTTGCGACGCCGCGCGTCAGCGAACTCGCTCCTGCCGCCGATGGCATCGAGGACGAGGACCTCATCGAGCGCGAGGACATGGTCATCAGCGTGACCATGGAGGGCTACCTCAAGCGGACGCCGCTTGCCGTCTTCCGTGAGCAGAAGCGCGGCGGCAAGGGCCGCGCCGGAATGGCGACCAAGGACGAGGACGCAGTCACGACCCTGTTTGTGACCTCGACCCACAATCCGGTGCTGTTCTTCTCCAATTTCGGGCGCGTCTACCGCAAGAAGGTCTGGAAGCTCCCCGAGGGGGGCCCAAACACGAAGGGCCGTCCGATGGTAAATCTTCTTCCGCTCGCGGAAGGCGAAACCATCTCGACGGTGCTCCCGCTCCCCGAGGACGAAACCGAATGGGGCGGTCTTCACATCATGTTCGCAACCGCGCACGGGACGGTGCGCCGCAACAGCATGGCTGCGTTCACCAATATCCCGACCGCCGGCAAGATCGCAATGCGCTTCGGAACGGGCGATGATGTCGAGACGAGCGACGACAGTGACGAGCAGGCCGATCCGACCGATCGCCTGATCGGAGTCGAGCTCCTGACCGAAGGCGACGATGTCCTCCTTGCCACTCGCAACGGCAAGGCGATCCGGTTCATGGCAACCGATGTACGCGAATTCCAGTCGCGTACGTCGACCGGCGTCCGCGGAGTCCGTCTCCAGCCGGGCGACGAAGTCATCTCGATGTCGATCCTCCATCGTGTCGGAACGACGCAGGAAGAGCGCGAAGCCTATCTGAAGTGCCCGCCATGGCGCGACCGCGAGGATGTCGAGTGCACGCTTGCCCCCGAGCGCTATTCGGAGTTGCAGGACAACGAGCAGTTCATCCTGACCGTGACCGAGAACGGCTACGGCAAGCGATCGTCAGCGTACGAATACCGCCGGACGAACCGGGGCGGTCAGGGCATCACCAATATCGACACGTCCGAACGGAACGGCCGGGTGGTTGCAAGCTTCCCGGCGCTTCCCGGGGAACAGCTGATGCTGGTCACCGACCAAGGCAAGATGATCCGGACGACCGTCGGCGACATCCGCATTGCAGGCCGCAATACGATGGGCGTGACGATCTTCAGGGTCGCCGATGGGGAACATGTCGTCAGCGTCGCCAAGATCGAGGAAGCCGAAGAGGAAGAGATCGAACTCGAGGGCGGCGGCGAGATTGCTCCGGTGCCAGATGCAGTGGTTGGCGAAAGCGAGCTTGAGAAGCCGGCCGATCCGGAGCAGGATTAAGGACGTCGGAGGCGGCTCGGCTTGCGACGAGCCGCCGCAACCGCCTCAGGCAAGTTCGCGTTCTCCTAGGCAGTCTTGTTCAGGAGGAATTCGCTCATGCCCCTTCCCCACAATGCCCTGGTACTGGTCGCCGACGGCCGCAAGATGCTGTTCCTTCGCAATCATGGCGACGAGAACCAGATCGACCTGCGTACGGAGTCGCACGACGAGCGCCAGGACAGGAAGGATCGATACTACCGCACCGATGCCGCCGGTGCGTCCGCGCATTCAGCTGGCGCTGCAGGCAGCGGCGTCGGAGCCCAGGGCGGAGGCCATGTAAGCCGCCCGGCGATGGAGGAAACCGATTTTCACCAGCAGGAAGAGGATCGCTGGGTGAAGGAAGCGGCCGAGGAGCTGAAGAAGCGCGTCCTTCGCCACGATTTCGAGGCACTCGCGATCGTCGCTCCCCCAAAAGCACTGGGCGTCCTCAAGAAGTGCCTGCACAAGGAAGTCGAGAAGCGGATCGTCTGCACGGTCGACAAGGAGATGACCGGCCGCCCGATCCCGGACATCGAAGCGCTGCTCAACGGGCATACTGCGCCGGAGGAACTTCCCGCCGTTTGAAGGTCCGCCAGGACTTAAGGACAAGAGCGCTTCCGCCAGCCCCTCAGGCGTAAAGGTGATTCACCTCGGCGTCTTCTGCCACCGCGGCCAGAAGGAGGCTTCGGTGGCAGTGCGTCGGATCCCGCTCCATGCAGAGAAGCGCTGTTGGCTTTTCGCGGGCGAGCTCCAGCATTTGCGCGGCTTCGGCGATCGCCTCGGGAAGCTCCAGCTGACCCGAATAGATCCGCTGGAGCTCCAAGTGCCGCCCCGCGCGCGCCGCGGCCCTTCCGTCCGCAGGCGTTCCGAGTGCTTTTAGATGGACATATTCAATGCCTGCTTCCTCGAGCGCGGCCCTGAGAGCCGATTTCGAACAACCGGGCCGCCGCGACAGCGGCAATGCACGAAGGTCGATCACGCGCGTGACTCCGGCTACCGTTAGAGCGCCGATAAACTCGCCGACCGTCGTTCCTTCGTAGCCAATGGTGAAGATGCGCATGCGTATTTCGCGTTCCGGTTCCTTGAAGAGCAGGCATAATCGACTTCATGGGATTGCGGCACTGGCTTTCGTCGGGGCGCCTCGACGCGCCGGACTCCCTTTTTGACAATATCCCTGCTGGCTAGCGCGCCCGCCGGCGACTAACAGCCCCGGCATGCCATTTGACATCCACATCCTTGGTGGGGGGCTTGCGGGCTCCGAAGCCGCCTGGCAGCTCGCTGAAGCGGGCCTGAAGGTACGCCTCAGCGAGATGCGCGGCAGCGGCGAGACCACGCCGGCGCACGAAACCGACCGCCTCGCCGAGATGGTGTGCTCGAACAGTTTCCGGTCCGACGATGCCGAGCACAATGCCGTTGGCCTGCTCCACCAGGAAATGCGCTCGCTCAACTCGCTCGTGATGCGCGCAGCCGACAACCAGCGTGTTCCGGCAGGCTCGGCGCTTGCAGTCGATCGCGAGACCTTTGCCGGGGAAGTTACCCGGACGATCGAGCAGCATCCAAACATCAGCGTCGCTCGCGAGCGCATCGATGTGCTGCCGGATCACCCGACAATCATCGCGACTGGGCCCTTGACCGGCTCGAGGCTTGCCCAAGCGATCGCCGACCAGACCGGGGAAGGTGCGCTCGCCTTCTTCGATGCA
>DATMHD010000116.1:0-6432 GCA_035555075.1 Sphingomicrobium sp.
CCGAAGAGCAGCCGCAGATGGTCATCCTCGGCAAGCAGGCGATCGACGATGACAATAACGCGACCGGGCAGATGCTTGCTGCTCTACTCGGGTGGCCGCAAGGGACGTTCGCCTCGAAAATAGAGGTCGCGGAGGACGCGACCGTCACCAGGGAGGTCGATGGCGGTCTCGAGACGGTGAAACTTGCTCTTCCAGCAGTGGTCACGACCGATCTTCGCCTGAACGAGCCTCGCTACGCGTCACTTCCCAACATCATGAAGGCCAAATCCAAGCCGCTCGCGACGAAGTCGCCGGGGGACTATGGCGTCGATGTGACGCGCCGGCTGGAGACGGTGAAGGTGGTCGAGCCGGCCAAGCGCGAGGCGGGGATCAAGGTTGGCAGCGTCGACGAACTCGTCGGTAAGCTCAAAGGTTTGGGGATTGCGAAATGAGCGTTCTGGTCCTGGTCGAACATGACGGCAAAAACGTGAAGGACGCGACCCTCGCGGCCGTAACGGCAGCCTCGAAGCTCGGTGAAGTCCATGCGCTCGTCGCCGGCAACAAGGATGGCATTGCGCAAGCCGTCGCAAAGATCGCGGGGGTTGCCAAGGTTTATTCCGCGAGTTCGGCGGCCCTCGAGCATCAGCTCGCCGAAGCCGTGGCGCCGGTTGCTGCAAAGCTGATGGAGAGCCACGACGCTTTTGTCGCTCCTGCAACAACGACGGGCAAGAACATTGCTCCGCGGGTTGCTGCCCTTCTCGACGTCATGCAGGTGAGCGATATCCTCTCGGTCGAGGGACCGGACACGTTCACCCGGCCGATCTACGCTGGGAATGCGATCGCCACCGTGAAATCTAACGATTCGAAGAAGGTCATCACGGTAAGGACCACCGCCTTCGAGAAAGCGGAGCCGCACGGCGGGTCCGCCGCGGTCGAAGAGGTCGACGCAGCGGGCGATCCCGGAACGAGCAGCTTCGTTTCGCTCGAGGCTTCGGCGACCGAGCGGCCCGAGCTTACCAGCGCCAAGGTCATTGTTTCGGGGGGACGCGCATTCGGTTCTTCTGAACAATTCCATGCGCTGCTCGACCCGCTTGCGGACAAGCTTGGCGCAGCGGTCGGTGCCAGCCGCGCGGCGGTCGATGCAGGCTATGCTCCCAACGACTATCAGGTTGGCCAGACCGGCAAGATCGTCGCTCCTGAAGTCTATGTCGCGATCGGCATTTCCGGCGCGATCCAGCATCTTGCCGGAATGAAGGATTCAAAGACGATCGTCGCCATCAACAAGGACGAGGAAGCGCCGATCTTCCAGGTCGCCGACATCGGCCTCGTCGGCGATCTCTTCAAAATCGTCCCGGAACTGACCGAGAAGCTTTAGGCCTACTTCTTGTCGCCGACGTGCTCGGGTTTGCCCTTGCGCGAGGTCGAAGCCATTTTTCTGAGCTCGCTCTCGCTCATCGAATCGTACATGCTCTTCGATGCGCCCTTGAGCGAACTCTTTGGGCGTTCATGTTCCTTGACCGACAGTGCGGCGCCTGCGGCCTGTTGCTGAGCCTTTGATTTTGCTGGCATTTGCGCCTCCTTATCGCTGAAACGCGCGAAGCGAGGCGTGGCTTCAATTAAAAGGCGATGTTCCGGCTGATTTGCCACTTTTCGCCCCGGCGGTGCCAGACGGTGAGATATCGGCCCGAGCGTTGCTTGATCTCGTCGCCTCGTTTCACAGTCATGGTCGCGCTTCCCCATTCGTAAACATCGTCGATGTCATGAGCGACGCGCCCTTCGCTTCTGATGCTCGCCTTCAATACCTTCGCCGAGGTGGGTCTGCTCGCATACATCGAGCGGACGGCTGCTTTTCCGATGCTGACGGATCCCTCCGGACCGATGAAGATCCCGTCCGTCGCATAAGGCGCGGTAAGCAGATCGGGGTCGCCGCTGACGATTGCGCGGGTCCAATCCGAATTGGCCTTTTCAATGTAGGGCCTTGCCGAGGCGAGGGCCTGCCGCTGCCAGGCCGGTGCTGCGGCCGCAAGCAGGGGAGCGGCGGCCAAGAGATAGAATGTGCGTTTCAAGACAAGCTTCCCCGAATGGTTCGGAAGAAGGATTGGCGGCTCAGGTTTCGCCTCTCAAGCGCTTAGCCACGGATGAACCGCGTCAATTCGACGAACGCCTCGTCGTCCGGCAGCTGGCGCGGCGGATGCTTGCAGAAAGCGGATGCCGCGGGATGCACAGGGCCGGCCATGCCGCGGTCCAAGGCGACCCGGGCACAGCGGATGAGGTCGATTGCAACCCCCGCGCTGTTGGGAGAATCCTCGACCGACAGGCGAAGCTCGAGATTCATCGGAACGCCGCCGAACAGCTGTCCTTCCATCCTCAGGAAGCACACCTTGTTGTCGTTCTGCCAAGCAACATAGTCGCTTGGCCCCACATGGATCTGGTCGGGATCGAGCCGGTGCTCCGTGACCGACTGCACGGCCTCGGTCTTGCTGATCTTCTTCGAGGCAAGCCGCGAGCGTTCGAGCATGTTGAGGAAGTCGGTGTTGCCCCCGGTGTTCAGCTGATAGGTCCGGTCGAGCTTGACGCCTCGCTTCTTGAAGAGATCGGTGAGGACGCGGTGAACGATGGTCGCGCCGAGCTGCGACTTGATGTCGTCGCCGATGACGGGAAGGCCGGCATCCTCGAAGCGCCTTGCCCACGCGGCGTTGCTGCCGATGAATACCGGGATGCAGTTGACGAAGGCGACCCGCGCCCGAATTGCGCACTCGGCGTAGAATTCGGTCGCCTGCTGCGAGCCGACAGGAAGATTGTTGATCATGACGTCGGCGCCGGATTCCCGAAGCACCTCGACGACCTCGTCCTGGTGCGGCTCGCGCTCGTCGCCAGCGAGCATGAACGTACGCTCGTCCGGGAAATTGGCCATGTGGTCGGCGATCCCGTCAAAGACCCGGCCCATCATGACCTTCGTGCCGGTCTGCGGCACATGGTCGCAGAAGGCGGTCGTACAATTGGGCGCCGAAAAGATCGCCGCCGCGACGTCCCGGCCGACCTTCCGGCGATCGATGTCCCATGCGGCGACGATCTTGAGATCGCTCGGCCTGTAACCGCCAAGGTCCCAGTGCGAGAGGCCGATCTGCTCGTTCGCGCCCCCGTTCGAATAATGGGCGATCCCCTGGATGAGCGAACTTGCGCAATTTCCAACGCCGATGACGGCAACGTTGACGTCGGTTCTTTTCGGATCGTGAAGGCTCATTCGGCGGCCACCCTCAGGGAGGAGCGCGGAGCGTAGCGCTCGATCATCCGCCCGCAGAAATCGGCGAACATTGCGGGATCTCGCGGCGGGCTGCTGTGATGAGGCTCCACGCCGAGATGATCGGGTGTGAAGCAGAAGGTGACGGTCGTCGTGAACGGCTCGAGCGCGTCCATCTGCCGGTCGAACCAATCCTCCCAGCCGTCGCGATAGCTGTCCCACCAGCTGAGACCCGTCCGAAGGTGGGTTACGCCAAGGTCCTTCATCCAGCGAACGGCGTCATCGAGCCGAGGGTCGTTCCAGTGGAACCATTGCATCAGCCCGATGTCCGGCGCGTATCTCCGGAAATCATCAAGCCCGAGCTTGGGCGTTCCATCCTCCTTGATGAGGCCCATGTAGAAATGGCGATAATAAGAGGAGCCTTCGGCCTCCTTGTGGCGGGTCGTCGCCTCCCACGTGCGGGGGAGATCGAACAGGGAATACCAGAACAGTCGCGGCACCCGGCCAAGAAGGAGCTGCGCGGTTCGGTTGACCCCGAACTGCTGCACTTCCTCGGCACCAAAACTACCGACACCGACCTCGGTAACCCAGATCTCCTTCTCCGGGACGACCGCCTCGATTTCAGCGATCCTCTTTGGCCATTCATCGATGGGCCAGAGATTCCAGTCGAGCGGAAAGCCGTGCAGCGCGACGACGTCAATCTGGTCCATCACGCCATAGTCCTTCATCCGCGAAGTCCAGAACGGGTCGATCGGGGACATGCCCCCGAGAACTCGCTTCACGTCGGGATTGGCAGCCCCGATCGCGCGTGCCGCCTGGATGGCCATGTGGGCGAAGATCGACCATTCAGGATCGAGCTCGGGATCCCAGTGCGATTTGTTGTTGGGCTCGTTCCAGATCATCGCTGCTTCGATCATTCCGAAGCGCCCCTCGCGGGATAGGCCGCCGAAGGCCCGTGTTTTGCATAAGGTCGCTCAGTGAGGCTGAGGAGGTAGACTTCTTCCTCGATCCGGCGGTCTATCCGGAAACCGGCCGAGCGCAGCATCGCCTCGGTGCAGGCGCGATTGGGGATCCACCAGTTCGTCCAGTCGGAACAATATTCCCGCTCGATGAAATGAAGTTTTGGGAAACCCGTCTCGAAGAAGAGCTCGCTTTCCTTGAATGGGTAATCTGATTTCAGCGGGAGCACATGGCTTGAGCCCCGCTGCATCGACTGGAACAGCATGAGGTCCGACGCGACATGCTCACGGATGAGATCGAGTGCGAGCAATGGGTGCCGCAGGTGGTAAAGGACCCCCATGAACACGATGAGGTCGAAGGTCTCGCCAAGCGCGCCGACGTCGTAGACATCGAGCTTTTGAAACTCGATCTCGTCGAAGCCAAGCGTCTTTGCCGCGAGCCGCGCCTGCGCAAGATATCTCTCGTCGCTGTCGATACCAAGAACCCGGCCAGCGCCGCGGCGCTTCATCTCGATCGAATAGAAGCCGGCATTGCAGCCGATGTCGAGCACGCTCCTTCCTGAGAGATCGCTTGGCAGATGCGGTGCGAAGCGTGCGAATTTGGCGCCCGGATAATCACCTAGAAAATGGTCCGGCGCGGTCCAGACGCCACCAAGATTGATGTTGTGAAACCATGGGCCGAGCGCGGCGATCCGCTCTTCAAGATCGCTGCGCGGCACTGCGCGAAGCCTGGTCCCGGGCATATTCATCCGCGGGTTGGTTCGGACTGGGAATGAACAATCATACGAAGCGCGGAACAGTTGTGAAGCTTTGTTGTTCCCTACTTGGAATGTTGAAACAGCAGTATTGAACAATGAACAACAGTAAAACCCCCCGGATCATCAACGACGATGAAGAAGATCATCAAGCTGTTGAAGAAGATGAAGAAGAAGATATGGATGATTGGAGTCCGAACTTCCACTGGATCACTGACGATCTGGCGACGGGTGGCTCCTTCCCTGGCAAGCGCGCCGCGGAGCTTGCGGGAGCGCACGGGATCAGCGCCGTGGTAGATCTGAGGGCCGAGGAGTGTGACGACGATGCGCTTCTGAACAGCGCCGGGATCACGCTTCTTCACCTCCCGACGCCCGACATGGAGTCGGTCCGCTACGATCAGCTTGAAAAGGGCGTTGCGTTTGTGAGAGGCGTGCTCGCGGACGGCGGTAAGGTCCTCATCCACTGCGAGCACGGCATCGGCAGGTCCGCCTTGCTGACGCTCTGCGTCCTTGTCGACCAGGGTTGGCAACCACTGGACGCCCTCGCGCATGCCAAGGCCCGGCGCGACCTGATTTCGCCATGCAGGTCGCAATATGAAGGATGGGCTGCGTGGCTAAGTTCGCGAGGTATTCGTCCGCCTGATTATCACGCGTTCGGCTGCATCGCTTACCGTCACCTCGCGAACCGCTGAGATGCTGGTCTATGGCGATCACAGCGAGACGCTCGACGCCAGGCTCGAGCTGGAAAAGCTTCGCTCAAGGCTCGCAGGGGCCAGGAATTGCGAAGGTCTCGATCGCCTCTCAAGACTTGTCGGGGGGCTCGTCGAGGGGGGGCGGATAGCACAGGGCCTTGCCGACGCGGATCACGTGGGGGACGAGAGCCTCATGGCTTTCATCTGCGAGCTTGCGAGCTGCATCCTGCGCTCTTGGGACAGCAGGTTTCAAGACAGCGGAGACTGGCCCGACCCGCCGTCGATCGGTAGCCCGGCGCCGGTTGAACTCAGGCTTGCCGAAGGCTTTGCCTATTATGCAGTCTATCCGGAGGCTTATGCCGAGGCAGCGCGTCGGCTCGCTCTCTCCGGACCGCCTCGAGTGATTGGAATCCGCAGTATCGGAACAACGCTCGGCGCAGTAGCGGCCGCGGCCCTTGAAGCTCCGGCCCCGATCACGGTGAGACCCAGCGGACATTGCTCGGCGCGGCAGGTCGAGCTTCCCGCGACGGTGCTCGACGATCACGCGCATTATGTGATCGTTGATGAAGGGCCGGGCCTTTCAGGAAGCTCCTTTGGCTCCGTCGCCGACTGGCTCGAGGATCATGGCATTCCGCCCGAACGCATCGCCTTCATCACGAGCCATGACGAGGAGCTTGGTCTCAATGCGAGCGCGCGCCATCGTCAGCGTTGGCTCCGGGCGCAGCGCGTGCCTGCGACCTTTGCCTTCAGCTTCCTCGCAGACGATTTCGGGCCGCTTGAAGAATGTCGCGGGAACAACGCCTTCG
>DATMHD010000117.1:0-4910 GCA_035555075.1 Sphingomicrobium sp.
GACGAGCGGAAGGACTTCGATGAACGAGAACATCGAACCCAAGGGCACCCACATGCTCGGACCGCCCGCCCAATAGAGGTGATGCCCGGTGCCAAGGACGCCCCCCATGAAGATGAGGATAAGCTCGAGGTAGACCGACCGCTCGGCGAGCTTCCGCGATACGAGACCGAGCGACATCAGGAGATAGGCGCTTATTGCAACCGCGAAGAACTCGAAGGATTGCTCGACCCAGAGGTGGACCACCCACCAGCGCCAGAAATCGGTGAGCGTGAAGCTCTTCTCGATCCCGGTCAGGGGGATCATCCCGAAGGCATAAAGGACGGCGACATTGATGGTCGCTGCCCAGATGAGGTGCTCGAGCCGTATCCGGCCGCTCCAGAATTGCCTCGTCGCCTCGATGATGACATCCTTCGCCGGCCACAGCGCTCGGAACATGAGCCCGCTCCAGCTCAGCAGAGCAACGAAGAACAGGATCTGCCAGAAGCGTCCGAGCTGGATGTAGGAAAGCCCCTGGTTCCCGAACCAGAACCAGCCTTTGTCGATGACACCCTGGATCCCGAGATAATTGCCGGTGAGCGCTGCGGCGACCACGAACAGGGACACCCAGAACAGAAGATCGACGAGGAAGCCCTGGCCCTTCGCTTCTCGTCCGCCCGCAATCGCCGGCGCGAGGAACAGCCCGCTCGCGATCCACCCGAGGCCGATCCAGATGATCGGCGCCTGGAGGTGGAAGCTCCTCAGGAAATTGAAGGGGAGGATGTAGTTGAGCTGGACGCCGTAGAAGGTCTCACGGTCATAATAGGAATGGGCCATGATCGCGCCCGCGCCCTGCGAGGCAAGGAAGACCAGCGCGACGACGATGAAATATTTGCCCGTCTTGATCTGGCTCGGAGTGAGCGCCCGATAGGTCGCAAGGCCGCGCTCCCTCGGCTCGTCATCGGGATGCTCGAGATAGGCCCGATAGAGCCACAGGACGAACCCCATTGCAAAGAAGGTGAAGCAGAAGCTGATCCAGGTCCACTGGAAGGTGTTGGTGGTGGGCCTGTTCCCGACCGTAGGCTCATAGGGCCAGTTTTCGGTCCATGAAGTGCCAGGGTTGGCGGGCCGCCTCGCAACGGCCGTGATCGCCGAATAGATGATGAAATCCGCTGTCTGGGCCCGCAGGGCCGGATCAAGGCTTCTCGCCGGCACCCATCCGGCCGAAAGGTTGCTCGTGTTGAGCTTGTTCGAGAGCTCGCGCTGGAGCTCCCGCACGGCCGCGGCAACCGCGTCCGGGAGGACCACGGTCGATTGGGTGAGATCTATGCCCTGGAGCTCTTTCTGCATCGTCGCGGTAACGGCAGCATCCGACAGTGCTTCGGCAGACGATGCGGCACCCGCCGTTGTCGTTACGGGCGCATTTTCGCCAGGGCCCGTAGCCGCCAGCGAAGTGTTGGCAGGCGCAGCCGTAGTGGGCGGTGTCTTCCCCGAGCCTGCAAGATTCTGCTTCGTCAGCGCACCTAGGCGCACAAGCGTCGAGGCGGTGTAATCCTCGCCGAAATAGGATCCCATGCCATAGATGCTGCCGTAATCCATGAGGTCGGCTTTCTGGAAACCGCCCTTTCCGGCCGCGATATCATCGGCCGTCATGACGACTGTCCCGGCTCGGTCCCTGAAAGCCTCAGGATGCGGCGGCACCTTCTCGTAGGTAAGGACCGTTGCCCAGCCAAGGAGGCCGAAACAGATGATCGCCGTCACGAGCAATATCCATTTGAGGATGTTGCTGATGGGATCGACTGACGGTTGAGCTAGCTCCCTGTCCTGCACGTCCTTGCTCCCCTTCCCTTGAACCTCTTGCCTGCGAGCTGCGGCAGCTTGCGCGCAGCAACCAGGGCCAGGCTGTTGATGAGCATGTGACCGGCTGCATGCAGCCGGAACGTCATTCTTCTCCTATGAAACGAGGCGCAGGCGAGCCTGCGAGCCCTGTTCGAGAGTGTCGACGAGCGCTTCGTATCGCTGCGCCATCTCGAGGTGCACGCGATTGACGCGCATGTCGGTCGCACCGGCGGCAGCGCGCCGCTCCGCACACGCGCGCAGGCGAAGATAGTCGAGCTGCGAACCCGTCTCCTCCGTCGCCGTCCCGGTCGCTGCAGGGGTCTTGGTCAGGCACGCACCCTCGAGCGGCTCCCGCGATCCTTGATCGTCCCATTGTCTACCGGAACTGTCCATGGCTCATCTCATTTGGCTCGAACGGGAAGTTTGCGTCGGCGAAGCCTCAGGTGAGCGAGGCGATTGTCGCGATCGCAATCCCGAAACAAAGGATAAGGAACGGGAGCAGGAGGACGAGGGTGGTGGCTTCGCCAGCACTTGCACGACCTGTTGCGGTCATGATGCCGCGGTGGCCGAAATCGAAGAGGCTGAGCGCCTTGGTCCGGCTCTCCTTTGAAGCCATTCCCGGAAAGGCTGCGGGAACCGCGAAGAAGGCAGCGATGAACGCGAAGATCACCCCATAGACGACGGCCATGTGCCCGCCGCGGAAGGCAAGGGCGAGGACGGCAACAAACCCCGCGAACATCACCGCCATTGCGATGTAGAGCGCGGAAGGAAGCTCGAAGTTCTGGTCTTCGCATGCGCGCCTCGGAGGCGCGGCAACGATTTCCTCGCGAACAAGAAGCTGGTCCCTTGTTTGACGGCCACTCATTTCACCGACTCCATTGCGAGCTTTTGACTGCGCTCTGGATGGCGGGCCGCAAGCAACGGCTGTATTCGTAATGTTACGTAGCTGAAGAACCAGCTTCGGCTGCAAAGGCGATGCGAAGCGCCTCTGAAAGGCTTTTGACGCCAAGCTTCGCCATGAGGTTCGCGCGGTGGATTTCGACCGTGCGCGGACTGATCCCGAGATCATAGGCGATGGACTTGTTGGGAAGCCCCTTCGCCAGCCCATCAAGGACCTCGCGCTCGCGCGCGGTCAGGAGCTGCAGCTTCACTGCAGCATCATTGGCTTCCCTAAGGTTCGAGGCCGAATGCTGGAGCCGGCCGATCCCGTGCTCGATTGCGGAGAGGAGGACCGCTTTCTGGAACGGCTTCTCGATGAAATCGATCGCGCCGGCCTTCATCGCGCGGACTGCAAGGCTGACATCGCCATGTCCCGTCATGATGATCACTGGAAGGGTGACGCCTTTCTCCTTCAGTCCTTCCTGGACCTCGAGGCCGTCCATTCCGGGCATCCGGATGTCGAGAAGGATGCAGCCGGTCTCGAGCCCAGGCGCAGCCTTCAATACCTCGGTGCCGTCCTCATACACCCGCACCCTGAAGCCCGATGTCTTGAGTGCGAAGCTCACAGAGCGGCGGATCGCATCATCGTCGTCGACAAGGTGGACCAGGCGATAATCGTCACTGCTCATTTCTTCGCTTCTCCACTCGGCACCGTGAAATGGAAGGCGGTTCCCCCGTTCCTTCCAGGTTCGAACCAGATCCGGCCGCCATGCGCTTCGACGATGGTCCTGCAGCTGGAAAGGCCGATGCCCATTCCGCTCTGCTTTGACGTGACGAACGGCTGGAAGAGTTGCGGTGCGATCGTTTCAGCGATGCCCGAACCCGTATCCTCGATGATGACCTCGACGAACCCCTCCCCGTCCCGCCTCGTGGTGAGCGACAGGCATCTCGTCTTTGTGTCCATCATCGCATCGATGGCATTGCGGATGAGATTGACGAGGACCTGCTGGATCTGGATGCGGTCGACGAGCACCCTGTCGGCGAAAGGATCGAGTTTCAGCTGCACGTCGATCCCGTGCTCGCGCGAACCCACGAGCGCGAGCGCATTGGCTTCGTTGATGAGGCGCTGGAGGCTCTCGATGTGGCGCTCGGTTTCGCCAGTACTCATGAAATCACGAAGGCGCCGGACGATCTGCCCGGCACGAATGGCCTGCTGGGCAGCTTCGTCGAGCGCTTCCCGCACCATCCCGAGCGTCTCCGGGTCGGGGTCCTGGTCAAGGAGGTCGCGCGCGCTCTCGCAATAGCTCGCGACCGCGGTCAGAGGCTGGTTGAGCTCGTGCGCCAGCGAGGA
The DNA here is from genome assembly GCA_035555075.1 of Sphingomicrobium sp. Lineage (GTDB taxonomy): Bacteria > Pseudomonadota > Alphaproteobacteria > Sphingomonadales > Sphingomonadaceae > Sphingomicrobium. Next base: position 4,046 of record DATMHD010000117.1, read on the forward strand.
TGCAAGCGTTCCCATTTCGCTGACCCGGCCGACGTGCGCGAGCTCGGACTGCAAGTCCTGCATCCGAAGGAGGGTCTGCTGGCGCTCGGTGAGATCGCGGATGAAGCCGGTGAAAATGCGACGCTCGCCAAGCCAGGCTTCGCCGACCGAGAGCTCGATCGGGAAGGTGTTCCCGTCCCGGTGGAGCGCGGTTGTGACCCGGCCGACGCCGATGATCTTGCGTTTCCCGGTCGTGAGGTAATTGACGAGATACTGGTCGTGTCGCTCGCGATCCGGCGAGGGCATCAGCATCTTGACGTTCTCTCCAACGACATCCGCCTCGGCGTAGCCGAACATCGTCTCGGCAGCTGCACTGAACGAGAGGATCGTGCCCAGTTCGTCGATCACAACCATCGCGTCCGGGACGGTCGCCAGGATCGAGCGCAGATGGGCTTCGGCTTCCTGGAGCGGTTCGGAGGTCGGTTGGTCCATGGGATCCGCCATAGCAATGCGATCACGCCAAAGGCAGCTTCCCGAGCACTGCGCACTCCGGAAACTTACTTATCCAACGGCCTGGCCCGCATCGCTACATGAAGCGCAGAATGAAAAATCATGCACCGCGAATGCCCGAAGATGATCGGGAAGGAAGGTCGGCCGACCTCACCCGACGCCTCGCGCGCTACCGCACGCGGGTCGAAGCCGAAGGGCGCAAGCGCTCGCTGGAGGTCCTCGACCGTGCAATCCGCGATGCCGGCACGGGCAGCGACACAAGTCCCGATCAAGAGCATCAATAGCCTCGCGTCCCGACGAGCAGCGCCCTTTCAAGGAGCCCGCAGATCTTCTCCCCCTTTTCGCAGCGGCGCGCGGCACCCTCCGCACTTTCCCT